>NZ_JADNQU010000009.1:0-86944 GCF_015594645.1 Streptococcus sp. HF-2466 | reverse complement strand
GCTTTCGTGTACTCAATGGTGTCGAAAGTGACACTACCGTCTTGAGCATTCTTCTTGCTTTGAGTAACTTTATCATCTTGGCCTTTCAATTCAAACTCAAACTCGCCATCTTTCAAAGCACGACCTGTCAAGGCTTTCTTAACAGAGAGTTGTGCGTTTGTTTTTGCAACGGAATAAGTGTTCTTGAAGGTCTGATCATCTTTTTCATAAGCAACTTTTGTTACTAAGCGGCCTTGACCATCGTCTGTAACAGTGACTGTCGCTTTGATCACTTTGGTGTCATATTTCACACCGCCGAGCTTCGTATCTTTTTCGATAATCGTGTATTGATATGTACCGACTGCTGTATAAGTTAGCGTCTTAAAGGTAATCTTACCGTCCTTATCATTTGTTGCCGTTTCAAGCACTTCGTCCTTGTCATTTTTCAGTTCAAAACTGAATTCACCGGCTTTAAGGTCACGACCAGTTAATTGTTTATTAGCTGAAAGCTGAGCAGTCGTTGAAGCAGCTTGATATTGGTTCGTAAAGGTTTGGTCATTCTGTTCATAGGCAACCTGTGCTACCAATTGACCTTGACCATTATCTGTTACGGTTACGGTTGCTTTAATCACTTTCTTATCATACGTTACACCGCCTAGTCTGGTGTTCTTTTCGGTGATGGTGTAATGATAAGTACCGGCTTTCGTGTACTCAATGGTGTCGAAAGTGACACTACCGTCTTGAGCATTCTTCTTGCTTTGAGTAACTTTATCATCTTGGCCTTTCAATTCAAACTCAAACTCGCCATCTTTCAAAGCACGACCTGTCAAGGCTTTCTTAACAGAGAGTTGTGCGTTTGTTTTTGCAGCGGAATAAGTGTTCTTGAAGGTCTGATCATCTTTTTCATAAGCAACTTTTGTTACTAAGCGGCCTTGACCATCGTCTGTAACAGTGACTGTCGCTTTGATCACTTTGGTGTCATATTTCACGCCACCGAGTTTCGTATCTTTTTCGGTGATGGTGTAGTGATAAGTACCCGCCTTAGTATACTCAATGGTATCGAAAGTGACGCTACCATCTTGTGCATTTGTCTTCGTTTGGCGAACTTGATCGTCTGTACCAGTCAGTTCAAATTCAAATTCCCCTTCTTTGAGGTTACGACCTTCTAATAGCTTCTTAGCAGAAAGAGTCGCAGTTGCTTTATCTGCTGAATAAGTATTCGTGAAGGTGTTTTGGTTGTTTTCATAAGCAACTGTTGCATGTAGTTGACCTTTACCATCATCCGTGACAGTGACTGTTGCTTTGATTACTTTGGTGTCATATTTCACACCACCTAAAGCACCAGCTTGTTCTTTAATGGTATAAGTATAAGTTCCAGCTGTTTTGAATGTCAACTCTTTGAATGAAATCTTACCATCTTTAGCGTTCTTAACGGTTTCCACCACTTTACCGTTTGGATCAATCAAGTCAAAGGCAAATTCATTCGCTTCTAGGTCGCGACCAGTTAGCACTTTGTTCGCTTCTAATGTCGCAGTTGTTTCCTTAGCAAGGTAAGTATTGCGGAAGATTGGATTAGCTGTATCATAAGATACTTGGGCAACTAACTGACCATTGCCATCATCAGTAACTTTGACAGTCGCTTTGATTTCTTTCTTATCATAGGTCACACCACCTAAGCCATTGTCTTTCTCTTTGATGGTGTAATGATAAGTGCCAACTTTTGTATAGTCAATCGCATCAAAAGTAACACGACCGTCTGCTGCATTTTTCTTCGTTTGACGAATGTTGTCATCAGATCCGACTAATTCAAATTCAAACTCTTGGTCGTTTAATGCACGACCTGTCAGTTCTTTGGTCACGCTTAGTTGTGCACTAACCTTTTGACTAGAGTATGTATTGTTGAAAGTTTGGTCATTGTTTTCATAGGTTACTTTTGAAACAAGCTGACCTTTACCATTATCAGTGACTTCAACTGTTACCTTGATGGTCTTGGTGTCGTAAGTCACACCACCCAATCCTGTGTTTTTCTCTGTAATGGTGTACTTGTGGGTACCAACAGTTTGATACTTGATTGCATCAAATTGAACCTTACCAGCTTTATCATTCTTCTTGGTTTGAAGAACGTCTGCCTTGCCGTCTTCTTTCAGTTCAAAGCTAAACTCGCCATCCTTCAAAGCACGTCCGGTTAATTTCTTCGTGACAGAGAAAGTAGCATCGGTACCTTTGGCAGTATATTTATTTGTAAAGCTTTGTTTAGAAATTTTATTCTTACCGCTCTCGTCAAAACCGAGGTAGACGATATTGTAAATCAATTGTCCATCCTCTTCCTGTTGAACACGAATGGTAACCTTAATTGGTTGTTTATCGTAGTCAACACCTAGAACCTTACCAGCTTTCTCTTTGATAAGGTAGTTGTAAAGACCAGTCTTGGTGAACTTAAGAGCTGTGAAAGGAATCGTACCATCCGCTTTATTTTTAGCTGTTTGAAGTAAACTATTATCTTTTCCATCATACAGCTCAAACTCAAACTCGTCATCTTGTAGATTGCGACCAGTTAAAGTTTTTGTCACTTGTAGTGGTACTGTGATTTCTTTTGGTGTGAACGTATTCTTAAAGGTCTTTTTACCACCGTCATAAGTCACGGTAGTACTTAGTTTCCCTTTACCATCATCCGTTACTTTAACTGTGACTTTGACTTCGCTCGAGTCATAAGTAACTCCTGTCAGACCATTATTTTTTTCTGTAATGGTGTAGTGGTACTCACCTGCCTTGTCGTAGTTAATAGCTTGGAACTGAACTTTTCCTTTGGCATCATTTTTAGCCGTTTGAAGAACATCTGGCTTACCATCTTCCTTCAACTCAAACTCAAACTCTTGCGCTTTCAGTTTGCGACCCGTTAACTCCTTGGTTACATCAAAGGTTGCAGAAGTAGCTTGAGTGGTGTAGGTGTTGTTGAAGGTAGTGTCGTTTTTTTCATAGACAATTTCAGAATGTAGTTTTCCTTTGCCGTCATCTGTAATTTTGACAGTAGCTTTTACTTCTTTCGGATCATAAGTAATGCCACCTAGACCGTTGTTTTTTTCTTTAATAGTATAATGGTATTCACCCGCCTTGTCATATTCAATTGTATCAAATTGGATTTTACCAGTGGCGGTATTTTTCTTCGTTTGGTGAATATGATCTTCCTTGCCAGTCAACTCAAACTCAAATTCGTCTTTTTGTAGCTGACGACCTGTCAGGACTTTATTCACTTCTAATCTAGCAAAAGTTTTTCCTGGAGTATAGCGATTCTCAAAAGTTGGATGTTTAGTCTCCTCACCAGCTTTCGAATAAGTGACCTTTGTAACTTCAAGTTTTCCTCCCTTATCTTCGACAGTTACAGTTGCCGAGATAAGATTCGGTTCATATTCAACTCCTGGAACATCACCAGCCTTTTCACTAATGGTATAATGATAGGTTCCTGCTTTAGTATATTTAAGCTCTTTGAATTGAACCTTACCATCAGCCGTATTTTTTACAGTTTCTAAAATCTTTTTATTTTGTTGTAGATCTTTGAGTTCAAATTCAAATTCACCTTCTTGAAGAGGACGACCTGTTAAAACTTTTTTCACCTCTAACTTAGCAGATGTTTTAACTGGAGTATAGCGATTATTGAAAGTTGGTTTTTTAATTTCTTCTCCATCTGTCATATAAGTCACTTTGCTAACTTCAAGTTTACCGGATTTCTCCTTGACTTCTACTGTTACCGTGATAAATTTTTGGTCATAGGTAACTCCTGGTGCAGAACCTTTGTTCTCTCGGATAAAATATTCATAAGTTCCTGCTTTAGTATATTCCAATGATTTGAAATTGACCTCACCATTGGCGTTATTTTTAACAGTTTGCAAGATTTTACCGACAGTTGGACTAACCTCAGTATTATCAACTAAATCAAACTCAAACTCTTGCGCTTTCAGTTTGCGACCAACGAGCTTCTTATTTACCTGTAAAGTCGCAGATACTTTTTGCCGTTTATTTGAAATATCTAAACTGTAAGACTTACTACTATTGAAATTTTCTGGTTTAACCTTAATTTCTTTGCCTGTTAACTGATAACCATCCGGCGCTTTGATTTCTTTAATAGTATAATTGTCTTTCAGCAAATTAGGAATCGTGACTTTTCCTGTACTATCCGTAGTGAAGTTTCCTACAACAGCACCATTCCGATCACGTGTTACTCTAAAGACTGCTCCTGCCAAAGATGATCCAGAGGTCTCATCTTTTTTATGCAAGGTTATAGAATAAACATAGCCTTCTGCACTTCCGCCCGCTTCTAGATAGGTCGTTTTGGCGATAGAGTCTATAATTTTTGTTTCACTGGACCAAAGAGATGCAATATTTTCAACGACTTCACCACTTTGTAATTTATAATTTGGCTTAGCTTTATATTTAATATGGTAGCCCTCACCTTTATTTATCTTCCCTAACTTAATAAAAAATTCTGACTCAGAGGGAAATTCTACTTTAAATTGACTTGTAACATTTTCTTTATCTTTTAAAACCCAACGATTATCTTCAATGACCCATTTCCCTTTGTAAATTTCAAAACTATTTTTATCATAAGAAACATTTGGTGTTTTTAAAATATCAGTTACTTTTGCATCCAGAACTTCTTTTCCTGACTGATTTACAGTGATATCATAAGTGATGGTATTGTCTGGTTTAAAATTGCCTACTTTTGCTAAATCTTTTTGGGTTGGCGGAGTTAAACCTCCAAATTCTGGTTCTCCTACTTTAACCACATTACGGTTAACCGTGATTTCGATTGGAACTTTTTTCTTTTCTTTCACAATATGATGATTGACGTAAGTATAAAAATAAAAGCTACCCGTAATATCTGATTTATTTTCTACATATTTAGTATAAATCAATTTCAGTGTTCGATTTGTCGTATCTACATTTGCACGTGCTACTACTTGACCATTTGGGTCTTTTATATCAAAATCAGGAATTGGTACTAAGACTAAATTTTCTGAGATTTTGAATGTTGTATAATCCCCTTCATGCACATCGTTATTTGGCAACTTAAACTGACCATCAATTTTAAATTGTTCCCATTGTTGCAACGGTTTGTCTAAAGGTTTTCCATTAGTATCAGTAATACTAAATTGCGTAATCGCATCTATTTCTTTTGCTGCCCTTTTAGTTTTAGGAGCTGCTTGGGTATCTTTAGTATCTTTAGCAGCAGGTGGAGCTCCTGGCTGAGTCTCACTCTTTTCCTCTACCTTACTAGCTTTTTGTGAAGATGTATCTTCTTTTACTTGGCTAGCATCAGAGCTTTCTTCTTTTGAGGTGCTTGGCTTATTTTCCTGCTCATTTGAATTAGCTTCCGCTTTATTCTCAGTAGCAGGCTGCTGCCCCTGACTAGAACTAGTATCTGCTGTCTTTTGCGTTGACTCAGTGGGAGACGTTGGCTGTTCAGTCGTTCCTGTTTTCGGGGATGACTGAGTTGTCACTGTAGAAGATTGATTCGACAATGTCTGAGCAACAGCACTAGCTGGTGATAAGATTGTTGAAGCCAGCAATAATGCAACCCCAACAAGATTCATCGCTTTTTTAATCATGACGATTTCCTTTCTATGGTTTTTCAGGACTTTGTACAAAAGTACAAAACTCCACTAATACCAGTATATCAACTACCTTATAGTCCTTTCAATCAAAATGCTCTATATTTTAGTTCTATTTCTTGACAAACTGTAAAGTTTTAAACACCCCATTGATATACAACAGGATATCTCGCAGGCGGTTTACAAAATGTAAACTTTTTTCAATGGTTTTGCTAGACTACATATATTTTTTAAATTAGAATATTTATAAGGAAGGAGCAAGATGGTACTTAATACGAGAGAAAAAATTCTAGAGGCTTTTTTTGAGCTTGCTATGGAACATCCAAATAAAATGCATTTTTCTTTAGCAGAAATTGCCAAAAAAGCTGGAATTTCAAGACAAGCCATTTATAAACGTCATTTCAATGGAAATCATGAAATTCTAGACTATATTCATAAAGAACTTGATGCTGAATTTCGAATGATTTTTCAAACTTATGATAAGAAAGTTTATCCTGATCCTTTTGTCTTTTTTGCAGAGGTAGTGATTCCTATCTTATACACCCACCGAAAACAAATCAGCTGTCTTTTTACAACAGCAGCAGATCCATATTGGAGGGAATTTTTACGAAATACCTATGGACAATGGATTGAACAACATATTACGATTGACTATCAAACATTAAACATTCCAAAAGAAAAGGCTGCTCAAGTTCTTGTTAGAGGAATTTTGATCTTTATCGAAATTTGGATTACCCAACCTGAACCTACCCCTCCTGAACAATTTGCAGAAACCTTTTTAAAGTTGATTCATTTCCCTCTCACAGACTATGTTTGTTTCAAGCAAACTTCCTCTAATGACAAACTGATCGTTACAAACAGTTTGGAAGATAAAGAAAGGGAGTGAAACCGAACTAATCTTGAAAATTCTTAGTTCATAGTCTCATCTCCCATAGCTCTTCTGAGCTTGAAAAACGGATGAAGAAGTAAGTTGTCACGCTCACTTTTTATGTTATTTTTTTGTGGAGCAGATGATAAGATAGAATAACCACACTAATACCAATCCTGCTAATGTTAACAGAAATTTTGCTAAAAACAGTATGTCTGGATTAAGGGTTAAAATCCCTCCTGTCAGTAATAAAGCTAGGAAGACAAGGCTTAGTACAAGACGATTGGCTAAGGATTCAATACGCCGAAATCGTTGATTGTAGTCAATTAAGTCATGGTTGACAACCAAGCGACCGTTCACCACTTGCTCCACAAGTTGGTGTAGTCGTCGCGGAATACTTTTTCCATGCCGTAGCAAGTAAAGTAGTTCGATTAAGAAAGAATCGTAACTCAAAGTCTGGTGCAAGATGTCTGATTTCATATTTTCGAGGAAATATTGCTTGGCTAAAGTCATCAGATTGATGTTAGGAGCTAACTCGCGAAAAAGTCCCTCAATTTGCAAGGCTGCTTTTTCTAAGATCGTCATCTGGGACGGTACTTGCAAATGATGACGCCTACAAATCGCTACTACGTCCTCAAACATATTTGTAATAGACAAGGAGCCTAACTCTAAATTGCCGTATTTGGTTAGCATGCGTTCAACGTCTTGCTCTAATTGCAATTTATTGATTGGTTCACTAGCAGTCGTAATGGTCAGAATGGCTTGTGTCATCGAGTCAATATCCTGTGTCGTAAAACTAGACAACATGTCGTTTAGAGACACACGAAAACCCGTTTCCAATTCCCCCATAATCCCAAAATCAATAAAATAAATCTTTCCTTCATAGATCAAAAGATTGCCCGGATGTGGATCACCATGAAAGAATCCGTCTTTAAAGACTTGCTTGATAAAGCTCAGCATGAGTTTCTGACCAATATCTGCCAAATCGTAGCCGGCTTCTTGTAAAAAAGCATATTGATTGATACGGACACCAGGAATGTATTCCTCGACAATCAAGTGCGGAGTAGTAAACTCTGGATAAACCTTAGGAACTCCCACACAAGGAATATCTTGATTATATTGGGCGAACTCATCCATGTACTTAGCTTCGTTGCGAAAGTCAATTTCGTTCAGCAATGTTGTCTGCAACTGTTGCAAAATCTTTGGTAAATCCACCATGGGCAGCAAATGTTTGGGAAAATGACGGGCTAAACGAACCAGAAGAGCAAGGTCTTCTGTAATTTGCTCTTGAATGTGCGGACGCTGAATTTTCAGTACTACTTCATCACCATTTAACAAAACAGCACGATGAGTTTGTGCCACGGAAGCGCTCGCCAAATGCTCTTGTGAAACATCTGAAAAGAGTTGCTCAATCGGACGCTTTAACTCATCTTCAATCGCAGCCATAACCGTTTCTTTGTCCAAAGGATTGACGTCATCTTGCAGCTTGCTCAATTCCTTGATATAGATTTCTGGCAATAAGTCACTACGGGTAGATAAAATTTGACCGATTTTTACAAAACTGGGTCCTAGTTGTTCAAAAACTTCTCGCAATTGCTTGGGAGCTTTTTTCTCGTCCAACGGTTTTTTTCGATCTTTCAGATTGGACCAGCCGACTGCACTAAAGGCTGTTAGAATCTCTCGTAAGCGTTTATTTGCCATAAGGTTATCCTCATTCTGCTTGTTATCATTATTTTTTCTTTCAAATCCTACTTTTAGTTTAGCAAAAAACGCAGCCTTTATAAAGTTGTGACTGCGTTATCAGGAAGATTATTCTTCTGTTTTTGAAAATCCTTTGAGTAGCTGATCTAGTTTATCTTCTAGTCGTTCAATATCTTGCTTGGTTGCATATACATTATCTATGTGTTCAACTTGACTTTCAGCGGTTTGTTCTTTTGCTTTGCGCTTTAATTCTGACTGAAGCTGCTTGCCTTCATCCACCGTCAAGCGACCTTTGGCAATCAATTCTTTGACAAATTCGGTAGCTTTATCATAGGTCATAGATGTCAATCCAATACCTGCCAGCAAAACTTTTTTCAATTCGTCCATTTTAACACCTCCATATATGCAAATCTTTCCTCTTTCATTATAGCGCTTTTAAGCCATTTATTCTAGAGAAAAATGAAATGATAGACAAATTTTTAAAACAGATCAACTACAAGTTTTACATTCAAAATGGTTAATAAAATAGAAACGGCATAAGCTAAGTAGGTATTCCATTTGCTGTTGACAAATTCGCCCATGAGCTTTTTATTAGAGGTGAAATACACGAGTGGAAAGATTGAAAATGGCAAGGCGACTGAAAGAAAGACTTGGGAATAGACCAAAAGATTGTCTAGCACTTGTTCTTTGTCTCCGTATAAAATAGCAACAATCACAACTGGCAAAAGAGCTAATAAGCGGGTTACCAAGCGGAGAAACCACGGTGGTAGCTTCATGTTTAAGAAGCCTTCCATCACAATTTGTCCCGTTAAAGTTCCTGTAATAGTTGAGTTTTGACCACTCGCTAACAAAGCGACTGCAAAGAGCGTTGAGAGGATCGGGCTAGCAATAGCTCCAGCAATTTGAGGGTCTTTTAAGGCGTTGTACATTGCAGAAAAAGCACCAATTTTATCCGCATGACCAAAGAATAAAGCTGCTCCTAAAATCAACAGCAAAGAATTAACCACAAAAGCCAAACTCAATTGAATATTCGAGTCCCACGTCATAAACCGTACAGCTTCATGTACAGATTGTTTAGCCTTGTAGTTAACTTTTCGCGTTTGGGCGATAGAAGAGTGCAAATACAAATTGTGCGGCATAACCGTTGCCCCTACAATGCCCAGTGCCAAGGTCAAAACGGACGTTCCATTTTTACTAGCCGTATGTTGATAAGCTGCCACGTTTGGCAAATATCCTGATAAAATATGATGAAGATTGGGCTTTGCAAGGATTACCAGATATAAGAAAATCAATAAAATAGTTAAAATCAGCGTTCCAACAATTGCTTCAATCTTACGAAAGCCCAATTTCATCAAAAAAAGCAACAAGAAAACATCAAAGACTGTAATCAAAATTGAAAATAACAAAGACCAACCAAATAGTAAATGAAGCGCAATCCCTGCACCGATGACTTCTGCCAAGTCCGTTGCCATTAAAGCCAACTCTGTAATAACCCAAAGGAGATAGCGAATTGGCTTTGACGTATGAGCCGCAATGGCTTGTGCCAAATCCATCCTTGTGACAATTCCTAATTTTCCCGCCATTTGTTGTAACTGCATAGCCATTACAGAAGAAACCAAGACAGCTGATAAGAGCAAATAACGATAAGTGGCACCACCTACAACACTTGTAATCCAATTTCCCGGATCCATATAACCAACGGCAACCAACATTCCCGGCCCTGAAAAAGCTAATAAAGTACGAAAGAAACCAGCGTTTTTAGGTGTTGCAATGCTTTGGTTAACTTCACTTAAGGAAACCTTTTTGTCTGACATTTCTATCATTCTTTCTATTGTAGAATTATTTCTACTATATATTATAGCACAAACTATTAACGGTGGTTAATTTATATTTTTATAATGGTTAATATTTGGTGCTATTTAAACAATAAAATGCTTAGAATAGCTAAAATCGCAGGTCCGCCCTGAGTCAAGATGATTTTCTTGTTAGCTGTGGCTGCACCATACGCTGCGACCCCGATAACAAACAAAACAAAAATGGTCACCATTTCTAAATTATGTGAAATATACAAGCTATATAGTAGGAAAAGAGCTAAAAAGGCATTGTAAATCCCTTGATTTTTAAACAAGGAAGTGACGGACGGGCGAGATAATTCTTCCTTTGTCATATTAAAGACTCGGCTGGTGCTGTCTGACTGGGTAGCGATACTTTCTAGATAAAAAATATAGAGGTGTTCCAGTGCGACAAGTGTAGCTAATATAGTAGTAATGAGTGACATAATTTTTTCTTTCTAATGTTTTTCCACGGTAATCTGATCTAAGCCAGATACAAGTTTTTCTAATAAAGTGCTCAGCGTCCTTTTCTCATCATTCGAGAGAACTTTTTCCATTTGCTTTTTAACATTTACATGATAACTCGGTGGATCATGCAAAAGCTGCCCTTTTGCATGATCTGTTACATCCACTAAGACTTCTCGTTGATTTTTGGGATTGCGGCTCCGTTGAACATAACCGCGCTCTTCTAAAAGTTTGAAATGCCGAGTTAAAGCCGCAGGATCGATTTTTAAGACCTCTTGCACAGCAACTTGACTGCATGGAGCATTGTCCAATAAAAAATCCAGTATCTCGTACCGCGTTAAGCTAATTTCTAATTTTTTCTCAAAGAGTTGCGTGATGGCTTGATCGGTTAAATGCAATTGATATAGCAGGTGATGAATGGCAACCATATATTCTCCTTCCTGGCTTTAATTGACTAGTCAATTATTGATAAATCAATTATAGACTATCAAAAAAAGAAAAGCAAATATTTTGCTCCCCTTTAACAGATTATCTGTTTAATCTCTAGTAAATGGTTGATTTCGTGATTAATGTTTGGTCGGTCATCGCAGAAATTGATTGATTGAATACCGCTGTTAAAGGCAACATCTACATCCAACGTCCGGTCGCCGATATAGTAAGTGCTTGTCTTATCCAGCTGGTATTTCTCTACGAGATAGTTCACACCTTCTGGGTCGGGCTTCCTTGCAAATCCATTAGCAGTAGTTACAATTTCTGTGAAATAATCCAAAATCTCTAAATCCGCCAAAATTTGATAAGCATTTTTCCCTTTATGAGTATAGACAAACTGCTGAATATCTGCTTCCTGCGCCCAAGTAAGAATAGCCTTAGCACCATCCATGAGCTGAATGTGAGCATTTTTCTCTTGCAAACTTTGACCTCGAAAGCGGTTCATCTCTTCAGCATCTAAACCTTTTTCTGTTGCGACTTTTTCCAGTAATTTCTGAACAGAATGTTGCAAGATATAAGCATGGATAGCTGGTCTGTCAAAATCCAAGCCATAGTGCATATAGGTTTCCTCAAGCCCCGCCAAAATCGCATCATAAGAGTCCAGCAAGGTTCCGTCCAAATCCCAAATAAAAGCTCTTGTCATGTTTGACTCCTCATTTTTCGTTGATAGATGATTTGTAAAAAAATCCAGCGAAAGGTATTGTCCAAAAGGGTGGCTGTCCAAACTCCGGGCAAGCCCAATCCCAGAGTTACTCCCAGAAAGTAGCCCGCCACAATGCGAATCAGCCACATACCAACCGTCGTGGCATAAAAAGGTAACTTCGCATTGCCCAATCCTTGCCAAACAGCCGTGTAGATGACTGTTCCTGCTGTCATAGGCACACCCAAAAGTGAAAAAAGAATGACCGACAAGCTAGCTGTTACAGCGCCGCTATCCTTTGTATAAAGATGTGTTAGTGGCTGTCCAAGTGCAAAAATAAGCAGAGCCACCGCTAGCATGAGTCCAAGAGATAGCCAGTAGGTCTGCTTCGTCAGCTTTCTAACTGTTTGAAAATCTGCCTGTCCCACCGCATGAGCCACTAACATAACCGTTGCAGTAGCGACTCCAAAACCCGGCATATAGTTAAACTGAGTCAGAACCTCTCCAATAGCATTTCCCGCAACGGCATCTGTCCCGAACTTAACGATAATGGCAATAATCACCACATCTCCAGCCCGCATCATCAGCCGCTCTCCAGCAGCTGGCAGAGATAAACGCAACAAGTCCCAATCCAGCCTCCAACTCCAAGGCGCTAAAGGCAGAGACAATTCTTTCCATAAAATCAAAACGCCTACCAGACGGGCTAAAATGGTGCCCAGCGCCACTCCAACAATTCCCATGTGGAAAATAAAAATCGCAATACTAGAAAAAAAGACATTGAGCAGATTGCTTAAAAAGCTGATATACATAGGCATACAAGGATTGCTAGTTGCTCGAATCAAGGAGCCTAGCGTAGTCATCAGACCCAAAAGGAGAATCGTCCCCCCGATTAAAGCCAGATAAAGACCACCTGCATTGGCGACGACAGGCTCCGTTCCCAGCCAAGCTAATATCTGGCGTCCAAAAACAAGCGAGAAAAGCCCCAGAAACATACTCACAAGCATGGTGAGCTTAATGGCTTCACTAGTGTGATAAGCCAGATTGTCTCGGTCTCCTTCTCCCAAACTCTTGGAAATGAGACTGGTTACTGCTGCTCCCAGCGCAATAAAAATGGCTTGGTAAATCGTAACGATATTACCAGCAACCGAAACTCCTGAAATAGCCACGAGACCGAGACTCGCTACCAAATACGAGTCCACCATTCCCATTAGCATCTGCAAAAAGTTTTCGACCATGGCTGGTAGGGCAATATTTAAAATCTTTTTATAAGTAGTCATACATCATGAAACTCCTGCTTTTGATTATACACTTTTCTGCACTTTGCTGGCAATATTTTGTTTACACCCTGTTGCAATCTGAAAACACTCAGCTGGTAGCCAACTGAGTGTTTGTTACAAAAATTTATTAGATTATTAAAGTCCTAAATAGCTTTCTACTGCTGCCTGCATTTGGTCAGCAGCGACAGTCGTTTTATGGCGGACTTGTGCGTTTTCTAAGCCATCCACCGCTGGCGGAACTGCCACACCGGAAAGTTCATGTAACTTAGCCAATGCTTCAAAATCACTCAGGCCTGTCTGCCCAGTCACAGCTTCGACTGCTACTACTGGGAATTTATAAGGGCTAGCGGTTGAAGCGATGACTGTTTTGGTCTCATCACCTGTAGCTGTCCGGTATTTTTGATAAACAGCTGAAGCGACCGCTGTGTGCGGATCTTCAATGTAATCAGACGCTTCATAAACTCGTTTGATTTCAGCTGCTGTCTCAACTTCGGTGGCATATTCTGCCGCAAAGAGTTCTAAAATAGCTGGGTCAAAATCAGTCAACTCATACTGACCATGCTGATTGAGAGACTTCATCAAATCCGCTGTCTTTTCTGCACTATTTCCTAACAGGTGGAAAATCAAACGCTCTAAGTTTGAAGAAACTAAAATATCCATAGACGGACTAGAAGTTACCTTAAAGCTGCGCTTTTTGTCATAAACATGTGTCTTAAAGAAATCTGTTAGGACATTATTTTCATTAGAAGCACAAATCAACTTGCCCACCGGAAGACCGATTTGTTTAGCATAATAGGCTGCTAAGATATTGCCGAAGTTTCCAGTTGGAACAGCAAAATTAACTGCTTCGCCTGCCTGAATCTGACCAGCCTTAACCAACTGTGCATAGGCATAAACATAGTAAACAATCTGTGGCACCAAACGCCCGATATTCATAGAGTTGGCAGAAGAAAATTGCAACTTGTGCGCTGCTAGCCGCTCACGAAGAGCCGCGTCATTAAACATACGTTTAACATTGGTCTGGGCGTCATCAAAATTGCCCTCAATAGCCACCACATGAGTATTGTCCCCCGTCTGAGTGGTCATTTGCAGCTCCTGAACCTTGCTGACACCATCTTTAGGGTAAAAGACGATGATTTCCGTTCCTGGCACATCGGCAAAGCCTGCCATAGCTGCTTTTCCGGTATCACCAGAAGTCGCCGTCAAAATGACAATTTTATTTTTCAAACCATGCTTTTTCGCTGCTGTTGTCATCAAATGCGGGAGAATAGACAAAGCCATATCCTTGAAAGCAATCGTAGAACCATGGAATAGTTCCAAATTGTATTGCCCATTCAGTTTCACCAGAGGAGCAATCTCTGGCGTGTCAAACTTGCTGTCATAGGCATTGTTAATGCAGTTATCCAGCTCTTGATCTGTAAAATCATCTAAGAAAGCAGATAAAATCAATTTTGCAACTTCCTGATAGGAAGCGTCTTTGAGTTTAGTAAAATCCAGTTCCACCTGCGGATAAGAAATCGGCGTAAAGAGACCACCATCCGTTGCTAACCCCTGCAAAATAGCCTGACTGGCTGTCACCGTATTGTTTGCATCACGCGTTGATTGATAAACTAAAGTCATGAATTTTTGTCCCTTTCGTGTAGTCTGTTCTATTATAACATGATTTATCAGAAAATTCCCGCATTTTATGGGAAATGTGAGAGAGTGGAGTTGGAGATTTTTATTGTTTATATAGCTACCTCAAAAAAACAAACGGACGTGAGTTCATAGAATCCACCATCCGTTTTGTTTTTATTTCACCTTCATTACTCTCACTAGACTAGCGCGCTCGGCTTCTTCTAGCTTCATTTCGATATAATGAATGGTTTCTGTGAGATCTGGAATGGTTGCATACTCTAAGCCATTGACCCGACGGCGGGTCTTTTCAATCTCATCTGCCATCAGCTGGCAGCTCTTTTCAATCTCTGCTAAGTGCAGGAGGTCGGGCAATAAGTTGCCCATATCCTCAATCGTCTCATCCATCTGGCTGTTAGAAGCCACATAGCTATAAACCACATCTCCCTCATCATCACCATAAGGATTATCAATATGAGCATGCATTTTTGGCACCTGCACACTCATGATATTCTCCTGTTCGATATGGAGGTTGACTTCTCGCATAGGGACAGCAAAAATCTCTTCTACCATGAGGTCACTTTCCAAGGTTTTCGCCAATACAAAATCCTGCATGTGACCAACCAGAGCTGTTTCAACTTTTTGGCGAAGGCGGTTGTTTTCGCGAACAGCTTCAATGAAACGACGCATCAGTTCATCTCGCTTATCCTTGAGAAGTTTATGACCGCGAGTAGCTGTTTTCAGGCGCTCTTTCAGGTTGTTCAGCTCCATTCGGGTTGGTTTGACATTTAAACGAGCCATTCAGATCACCTCCCTAGGCTTGCTGTTTACTTTCTGGTAAATATTGATCAATCATGTCGTCCTTGATCCGCTTAAGCTCCGTCCGTGGCAAAACAGACAACAATTCCCAGCCTAAATCCAAACTTTCTTCAATCGTCCGATTGGTATAAAAACCTTGATTGATATATTCTTTTTCAAATCGATCGGTAAATTGAACATAGAGCTTGTCGGTGTCAGATAAGGCTGATTCTCCTAATATAACCGCTAATTCTTTGGCTTGTTTGCCTTGTGCATAAGCCGCAAAGAGCTGATTCATAGTTGCTGCATGGTCTCCCCGAGTCTTTCCCTCGCCAGAGCCCTTATCCTTAAGACGCGAAAGAGACGGCAGTACGTTAATCGGTGGACGATAACCGCTGTTGTAAAGGTCACGCGACAGGATAATCTGACCTTCGGTGATGTAACCTGTCAAATCAGGAATGGGGTGAGTGATGTCATCCTCAGGCATAGTGAGAATGGGAATCTGCGTCACTGAGCCTTTCTTCCCCACCAAGCGCCCCGCCCGTTCATAAAGGGTGGAAAGATTGGTATAGAGATAACCCGGATAACCACGGCGTCCCGGCACTTCTCGGCGAGCCGCAGATACTTCACGCAAGGCCTCGCAGTAGTTGGTCATATCTGTCATGATGACGAGAACGTGCATGTCCTTTTCATAAGCCAAGTATTCGGCAGCCGTCAAGGCAATCCGCGGTGTCGCAATCCGCTCAATAGCAGGATCATTGGCTAGGTTGATGAAGAGGATAGAGCGATCAATAGCTCCCGTTTCCCGCAAGTCGTTCATGAAAAATTCGGCTTCTTCAAAGGTTGTCCCCATAGCTGCAAAAACGACTGCAAAATTTTCTTCTGAATTGAGCACAGTAGCTTGACGAGCAATCTGGGCAGCCAATTCCTTGTGAGGCAGACCTGAACCAGAGAAAACTGGCAATTTTTGTCCCCGAACCAAAGTATTGAGGTGATCAATGGCTGAAATCCCAGTCTGGATAAACTCATCGGGATAATCTCGCGCGACCGGATTGATGGCTTGACCGTCAATATCCAAGTATTTTTCCGGCAAAATATCTGGTCCACCGTCAATAGGCTTGCCCATACCATTGAAAATCCGTCCTACCATATCTTCTGATACTGGCAATTCAAGCGGTCGACCAGTAAAACGCACCTTGGCTTTTTCTAGATTGATACCGCTGGAGCCTTCAAACAGTTGCACCATCGCCTTGTCTTCCTGCACTTCCAAGACCTGCCCCTGGCGCTTGGTTCCATCATGGAGCTGGATTTCCACCAGCTCATTAAAATGCACACCTTCGACTTGCTCCACAATCATCAAAGGACCAACAACTTCACTGACGGTACGGTATTCTTTAATCACGTTCATTGTCCGCTCCTCCTTGTGCAAGAATCTCATGCAAGTTTTCTCGAATAGCAGCATCCAAATTACAAATTGCATCCAGCTGCTCTTCTGGGATAAATTTAGAGCGAGCAATTCGATCTCGCAACTCCACAGTACCGTTCATGATTTCGGTAAAGTAGGCACCTAAATTCAAGGCACGATTGGCTTCCTCATCAAATGTTAAAATATTAGTGAGCAGAGTTACTTGTTTTTTAAAGGAAGTGTAGGTGTCAACCTCATCAAAAGCATTCTGCTGCAAGTAATCCTCACGAATCATTTTTGCTGTATTCATGGTGAGGCGATCCCTTTCAGACAGAGAATCCAGACCGACCAACCGCACGATTTCCTGTAGCTCACTCTCTTTTTGGAGAACGTTCATCGCCTTGGTCACTTTTTCCGACCAAGCCAACTGTTCATGCTGATTGATATATTGACCCACCTCGTCTAGATAAAGCGAGTAAGAGCTAAGCCAGTTAATCGCAGGGAAATGGCGACGTTGTGCCAACTGAGCGTCCAAGCCCCAGAAAACTTTGACAATCCGCAGAGTGTTTTGCGTGACTGGCTCAGAAATATCTCCACCCGGAGGGGAAACGGCACCGATTGCGGTAATACTTCCTTCACGATCACCTCTCCCTAAAGTTTTAACCCGACCAGCTCGTTCGTAATATTCAGCAATACGGCTGCCCAGATAGGCTGGATAGCCTTCGTCACCTGGCATTTCTTCCAAACGCCCTGACATTTCCCGCAGAGCTTCTGCCCAACGAGATGTTGAATCTGCCATGATAGCCACAGAATAGCCCATATCTCGGAAATATTCAGCAATCGTAATCCCTGTATAGATAGAAGCCTCACGCGCTGCAACTGGCATATTAGACGTATTGGCAATCAGAACAGTTCGTTGCATGATAGACTGACCAGTCGTTGGATCAATTAGCTCTGGAAATTCATTGAGCACATCGGTCATTTCATTGCCCCGCTCACCGCAACCCACATAAATCACGATATCCACATTGGCAAACTTAGCAACCTGATGCTGAACGACCGTCTTGCCTGCTCCAAAAGGACCTGGAACGGCAGCCGCCCCGCCCTTGGTGACTGGGAAAAAGGTATCAATCACTCGTTGGCCCGTCACCAAAGGCTCCTCTGGAATCAGCTTTTGAGCAAATGGGCGACCTCGGCGAACCGGCCACTTCTGCATAAGACTGCCGACAAAGACGGAGCCGTCTGCCTGTGCAATCTCATAGACAGGCTGATCGACAGTATAGCTCCCCGCTTCTATCTTAGTCACACGACCGCTGACACCAATCGGCACTAGAATGCGGTGAGCTACTAATGTGGTTTCTTGAACCGTTCCCAGAATATCTCCAGCGGTCACCTCTGTTCCAATCTCCAGACAAGGCACAAAGTCCCACTTGGTCTCTCGATTCAGATGAGGCAGTTGCACTCCACGCACCAGGAAATCACTCTGCGTCACCGTTTGAAAGCGTGCCAAAGGCCGCTGAATTCCATCAAACATTTGCGAAATCAGCCCCGGCCCCAACTCGACCGACAACGGACTCCCCGTCGTTTCCACCGGCTCTCCTGGTCCAAGCCCAGAGGTTTCTTCATATACTTGAATGGAGGCCTCATCTCGACGCATCTCAATGATTTCCCCAATCAAGCCCAAATTGCCCACACGACAAATATCCTGAATATTCGCTTCCTGCATCCCAGAGGCGACCACCAAAGGACCTGAAACTTTTATAATCTTTCCTTGACTCACAATCTTCCTCCATTCTTTGGGAGATTTTTGCTTATTTTCTATTCTTGCCGTGAGCTTGAAATCTTTCTTAGTTATCTCTACAGCAAAAATTGATACTTCTTATTTTAAAAATCAGACAAAGCTTTTATTTGTTGCCCATTTTCATCGAAATTATCTGGGCTTAGCCATTTTTCTAAACGAATTTTAACCGCTGGCCAGTCCTTGTCAATCATGGCTAGCCAATCAGTGTCTCGGTTCCGCCCTTTATAAACAACCGCCTGACGAAAAGTGCCTTCGTAGATAAAACCAAGCCTTTCTGCTGCGTATCTTGAAGGTTGATTGAGTGCATCGCATTTCCACTCGTAGCGGCGATACTCCAGCTCCTCAAAAACATAGCGTGCCAACAGATATTGGGCTTCTGTCGCCAGTCTGGTTCGTTTCAACTGGGGCGAATAGGTCACAGACCCTACCTCAATGACACGGCTGCCCCGATCAATCCTCATTAAAGCAAAAGTACCTAATGCCTTGCCACTCTCCTTATCTACAATGGCATAGTAGAATCGATCCTGAGCTGCCAGCATCTGATCTAGCAAGACCGACCATTCTTCCTGACTTTGAACAGGATTTTGAAAGAGATAAGTCCACATGTCAGCAGGAGAATCCGGACCATAGACTTCATACAAATCCGCCCCATGTTTGTCCTTGGACAGGCATTCAACGATAACATACCGTCCTTCTAGTCGCTCCATCTTGGGCAAATCTCCCGGTTTGAAATTCGGCAGGGCATCTCCAATGGGCTGGCCTAATTCATTTATTTTCATAAAAACCTCACAATATATCCTGTCCAACTGCTTTTTCTACGTTCTTACGAATACGTCTCTGTCCTAATCCTGTTACTCCTTTATGAGTCGGGATTAAGATAATCGCTGGCAACACTTGCTTATCATAGTAAGCCAGCGTTTCAGGGATTTCAGCAGCCATGTCTTCTGTCAAATAAATAATAGCAAAATCTTCTCGGCTCAGTCGTCGTAAAGTATTCACCACATCGGTCGCTTCGGTGACTGGAAAAGTCTGAAAACCAATCAGGCGAAAAGGCAGAATGGCATCGCGATTCCCCACCACACCAATTTTATAAGTTTTACTGGCCATAAATCGGTCTCATCCTTTCTTTGATGATCTCTACTGGAAGCTGGTTCGTCAAACCAGTCAAAATAAGTCGAAGATTCTTCACTTCCAACTCTTTTCCAAATAAATAACGAACCAGCAGAAGCGGACCACTTGTTTCAAATCGTCCTTGCTCTAAGAGTTTAAACTGAACCAAGTCTGCCAAATATTCCAGTTCAAGATTTGTCAACTTACCCGAACGCATTTTTTCTTCATAAGTGCTCAGTTCTGCGTCAAATTCCAATGGATTAACTTTGGAAAACCAGCCAGCAAGATCGCCTTTTTCAGCCAACTCAATCCACTCTACACTCGTCAAAGAGCCTTCATCTGATAACAACTGTGTCATGAAACTGTGCGGTTTTTGGTGCCGAATAGCTCGCTGCACCGTTACTGCATTATAAAAATCAATTGTCAACCGCACCAGTTGCTTGAGCCGCTCATCTTCAAATGCAGACTCCAAGCTTTTTAAGTGCTTGAAATAAGCCAGATCCATTCCAATTTCCAGAACGCGTACATCTTGATAATCTTGATATTCCGCCCAAGTCGCCGCCATTTCATCCGCCATCAATTTAGGACAATGTTCAGCAGAAAAGGTTGCAACCAAATGCTCCAAAATATCTAAAGGATAAGGTCCAACAGAAATCAACAGATGCTTTAAATTCAAACCTGTCGCCTTGTGCTTAAGCAATACCTTAAGATTGTGATAAGTATATTTGAGCGTAAAAAACTCCACCAAAGCAGATTCTGGACTAACTTCAAAAGCCCAAGCATACTCTGCAAACAAATGTTTCATGAGAAACCTCTCAATCGCATTTAAGTCTGTTAGTTGCTCATAATCCAGATTATAAACCGTTCCTTCCAAAGCTGCTGACCGACCTTCAGAAGTGAAAGTCCGCAACAACTGCTCGTATTGCGCTAAGCTTAAAAAGCTACTCTCATGAATGCTAATTTCTGTATTCACTTGAGCGAAGGTCTTTTCATTCATAGAACGCCTCCTTAGTCTGCTTCATCTTGGAAAATCGTCTGAGCAAGCTGATAACTCTCCTCCTGCCACAAAGAATCTACTAAATTGCGATAGAGGTAATTATAGTCAATATTGCCTCGCGAAAGGAGAAAACCTGCTTCTCCATTCACAGGAGAGGAAGCCAATCTTACGTGCGGATAGTGCTCTAATAATCGTTCCAATTGTCCAGCCGAATATTTAACCAATGTCCGTGAGCCAACTGTCAAAACAAGCTCTTCTTGCGGATACTTTTTTAAGACCTGCTCCAAGAAAGCCTGCTCCTGCTCGATCGACCAAGCCGTCATTTGCTCATAAGCCCCCGCAAATAATTCTTTCAAAATCCCTTCCTTAGTCGCCAAAGTAGACTGACGTTTTTCATTTTCAAGCTGCTGCACTTCACGCTGTACCTGACGATTGATCGCCTTTATTTCTTGCTCACGCTGTTGCAGTTTTTCTTGTTTCAACCGTGCTTCTTGCTCTTTAGCTTCACGCTCAATAGACTCTTTAGCATCGGCTAATAACTGCCGCCCATTTTCATGCGCTTGCTCCAAAACCGAATCCCTCAAATGAGATTCAAATTCCATATCTGCCTCCTTCTATGAAATCTTGTTTCAAGACATTGAACCTGTCTCATTTTACATTCAAAACCATCAAAAGAGATACAACAAAGGCAAGGATAGCATAAGTTTCTACCATGGCAGCAAGGATAACCCCTTTCATGACATCTTCAGGTCGCTTTGCCAAAATCTGCATGCCAGCGGTTGCTACATTTCCTTGGTATTTAGCAGAATAATAACCAACGATTCCGATTGGAAGTGCGGCAAAAAAGAGGGCTAGACCTGTTTGAAGAGCCATCTCAGGTTGAATTTTAAAGAAAATCAAAATCCCGATAACAAAACCATACAAACCTTGCGTACCTGGCAAAAGTTGCAAAATCAAAGCACTGACGAATTTCTCAGGTTGCTCTTTTAACAGGGCTGCCGCAGCCTGACCGGTCGCTCCGACATTACGCGCAGAGCCAATACCGCTGAGGAAAATCGCAAAAACCACACCGAGTGCTGCGAAAAAGGCACCACCGTAAGTTGAAAAATAAGATGAAAAAGCTTGCATGAATAAACTCCATTTCTAATAGTAAACATTATTTATTTGGTTATTTTGTCAATGACATAAAACTTCTAGCTGAGTTGCTAAAATAATTTAGCTGTTCTATTTTTTGTAGCGGACATATTTCTCTGCTGGTTTTAAGGGTTTAAAGGCTTTTCCGCCACCGTCATAGAATTTCCCAAAAAACTCAACGAAAATCAAACGCGCTCCGTGCACATAGCCTGATAAAAAGGAGAGAAACATATTGATACTGTGGAGGGCGAGAAACAACACAATGCCAATACTGAAGCGAGCAAAAGGTGGAAAGAGACTAACAATTAAGTTAAAAGCTGAGCCAATGCTTGCACCAGCAAGCCCCAAAGCCATAAGTCGCGTAAAGCTCACCAAGTCTCCCACATAGCTACTGATATTGTATAGATTAAACAGTGCAGGACCCAAGCCTTTCAAACTTTTAGCGCTGATAATAGAAACCAGTACAATGCCCACAGCATTTACAGTAGCCAGCCATTCTCCGATAAAGCCGACCATAGCAAGATCTGGGAACAGTCGCCCCGCTGCTAGCAAAGCCAACCCGATGAGAATCAACATCCAAGCAAAACCCGAATTATAGGCTGCCGCATAATCCTTCATGCGGATATTCTTTTTACCACTGAGGAAAAGTCCTGTCATGACTGTCACAAAGCCAATCACGACCGAAATAATCAAAATAGTGATCACATCTGTGCTGGTATCAATGAGCGCAAAAGGCAATTTGAAGCCAAAGAAAGAACCATAAATCACTCCCCAAAGTGCAACGCCAATTCCTAAAATTCTAAAAAAGCGTAAATTCTTTGCCAGGCTTGGCTTGACATGTAAAGTCTTCAAAGCCCAAGTCGTTCCGCCAAAAAGCAACAAACCATAGCCAATATCAGCCGCCATCATGCCAAAAAAGATAAAGTAGAAGACCGAAACAACGGGCGTTGGATCTTTATCTTCGTACTTCGGCAGCGAATACATCTCTGTCACCAGCTCAAAGGGCTCAATCAGAGCATTATTTTTAAGTTTTGTCGGGACTCGCTGTCGATCGGCTTCCGTCAGTTCATGGATTTGAAGCAAGACAGCACCGCCAAATTGCTGCGCGAGACCCGTTTTCAAATCTTCTATCTGCCCCTGCTCCATCCAACCCTCTAAAGCAACCAAATTCTGCGTGCTGGCAAGGGCTTCCTTGCTCTCTTGGCGAGAGGTGAGATTCAAAATATAGTCCAATTGAAGCTTGAGCTGTTGCAGCTCCTCATTAGATGCCGCTAGTTGTGCTTGCGTTGAAGTTATGAGTGCTTCTTGCTCTTTTATCGTCTCTTGCAAGGCTGTCAAACGCTCTTTTGGTAATTCTTCAAAGGCATATTCAAAAGGTTTGAAACCAAGCTCTGTCAAGAATGCTTGCATTTCCTTAGCTGTTTCTGCTTTACATAGCACAAGAATTCCACTTTCTGTGGTACTGGTGAAAATCTCTTGGACTTCCAGATTAGGATAGTCCCGCAATCGAGCATTTAGCTGATTGTTCTCACTGCTTGGAATGCTTCCCACAAACGCACGAAGATGTTTAAAATGCTTAAGCGCTGACGGCGTAACGGCTAAACTCGCCCATTTTTCTAGCTCTGCCATCTCCGACTGAGCTCTTTCTTTGACTTCCTGCGCTCTTGCCAACGCTTGAAATTGTTGCTGAATATTGACAAGAAGAGCTTCTTCATCACGCGCCTGCCCCGCTTGCTCTAAATCCACAAACGTTATTTCCAAAGGCACTTCCTTCAACGACTCCAGTAATTTTTTCTTGGGCACAAACGCCTGCAAACGTTCAATCATATTGGCAAGTTTTTCCTGCCGCCGAGTCAAAGTTTGAAGATGTTCCGAGAAAGACTTATCAGGATTCCACACCAACTCTTGCTCAAAAGCTCCCTGCCAAGTCTCTTTTGCCTGCAAATCCTGAATCTCAACTGACTGGAGATTTTGCAAATAAGAAAGGACATCATCCAACAAATCTTTTGGCAATAGCAACGACAACTCTTGCATGTGACTAATGGCCATATTTTTCTACCACCCTGTCCACAATCATTTGCAGCAGTACCTCTTTTTTATTTGACAAAGCTGCTTGGGCTTTTTCTTCGTTCTCTTGTCTCGTTTTTTCTAAGTCTTGTGTCAAGTTGGCAATCTCTTTTTCAGATTGTTCTTTTAACTCAACAAGCAATTGTTGCTTTTCTTCATCATAGACTTTCTCTAGCTGTTTCAGATTGCTGCTAGCTTGCTCTCGCAATTCCTGAATTTGACTTTTATAGCTCGCCAACACTTCATCTGCTGCTTGCTCGATTTCCTGCATTTGCTCAAAAGTAGCGTTCGTCATGTCTTGCACCTCCTTTGTATCATACAATGGCTGTAACGTTTACTTGTGTAAATTATAACACATTTTCAAACCATTCGTCACAAAGTTTTATTGGTTTTCTTCGCTTAATTGAAATCATTTCACCCTATGCTATTTATCAAGCTACCTAGCGTCCTATTTTGTAAAACTATGTTATAATACAAATAGGTTTTTCAAAACATTTGTTCTATATCATTACAAGTAAAGAGAGTACATCTATGGAAAATACGCAGCATATCATGGCGAGGATTGAAAGCCATTTTGATAGCATGACTGACTTAGAAAAGCGGATTGCCAACTACTTTTTGAGCCCTTCTAGTATCTATGACGATCTCTCTTCTCAAAAAGTTGCGCAAACTCTCTACATTTCTCAAGCAGCCTTGACACGCTTTGCGAAGAAATGCGGATTTAAAGGCTACAGAGAGTTTAATTTTCAATATATTCACCAGTTGCAAGACAAATCAGAGCAAACTGAACATTTGCAAAATGACTTATCTCGTAGAGTGCTGCGAAACTATGCTCAAATCCGTCAACAAACTGAGGAATTGGTTGATGAAGACAAATTGCTACGCGTTGCCAATCTTATCGAAGCAGCTGACCGCGTCTATTTCTTTGGAACTGGAAGCTCTGGTCTTGTCGCACGCGATATGAAACTGCGCTTCATGCGGCTTGGTGTTGTCTGCGAAGCGTTGACAGATCAAGACGGCTTTGCTTGGACAACCAGTATCCTAGATGAAAATTGCTTGGTTATTGGATTTTCTTTGTCCGGAGGAACGCAATCTATCATCAACAGTCTCATCGACGCTCAAGCAATGGGCGCTAAAACGGTGTTAGTAACAGGACACCCCAACAAAGTCAAAGAAAACTTTACTGAAATCATCACCGTTGCTACTCAAAACAAGCCGGAGTATATCTTACGCATCTCAGCACAATTTCCTATGCTACTTATGATCGACCTCCTTTATGCCTTTTTCCTAGAAATTGACCGAGAAAGAAAAGAAAAAATCTTCAACAGTTTTTGGGAAAATCAAAAATTAAATGGCTATTACAGACGACACAAATAAGGCACCAAACAAAAATGAGCATCTCCTCACTAAGGATTTGCTCGTTTTCATTATAGAAGGCTTTTCGTTAATGATGTTTATTTTTAAAGTGATAATAAGCTCCAAACATCCCCGCAGCATTTTGATGATGAGCGAAAGCGAGCTTGGTTTTTTCAGCAATACTTGGCACCAAACAGGCTTTCATAGCAGCCTCAATTCGAGGACGGAGAATGGCTTCTTGACCCATAATGCCGCCACCTAAGATCACGACTTCGGGATTGACCACATAGCAAATATTCGCAATCCCTTGCCCCAAATAATTGACCATGCGGTCGATTCCTTGGATACAACGTGCATTTCCTTCTGTTGCTTCTTTGAAAACGCGGCGTCCATTCCACATAGTCGGATCTTCTCCGTGAAGCTCTGCTACATAATTGACCAAGGCAGTCGTTGAAGCCACATCTTGGAAAGCACCGTCTGGCAGATACACATAGCCGACTTCACAGGCCGAATTACTAAAACCGTGGAAAACCTGACCGTCCACCAGCAAACAACCACCAATCCCTGTTCCAATCGTCAAACAAATCGCAATACTCGCTCCCTTGCCGCTGCCTGACATGACTTCCGACAGACCAGCACAATTGACATCATTTTCAATTTCACAAGGAATGGAAAATGCTTCTTCCAACACTTTCTTGAACTGAGTACCTGCATAGTTCGGAATCTGAGGACCAGCATAAAAGATTTCTCCTTTATCTGGATCGACCATTCCAGCCGAGGAGATACAAACCCCAGCAACTGGAATTTGTTCTAAATAACGTGCTACAATTCCCTTTACCTTGCGCAAAATTTCTGGACCGCCCTTATGAGCCTCTGTTGGGATTTCGTGCGCTTCCAACAAGGTGTCGGTATCATCAATCAGACCATATTTGATATTTGTTCCACCAATATCAATGGCAATGTATTTTCTCATAATCCACCTCTTTTTCTATTATAGGAATGCTTCCTTAGCTGCACAAATCAAGCGCGCCGCTTCTTCTACAATCGGACGATCCGCGTCTGTAATTGGTGTTAATGGAGAACGGACAGAGCCGATATTCAGATTTTCATTGATTTTCAAGACTTCCTTGATGACGGAATACATATTCCCATGAGCAGCTGTTAATTTCCCGATGATAGCATTAATGGTAAATTGCAGTTCTTTTGCTTTTTCCAATTCTTTGTCAGCAATCAATTGATTGAGCTTCAAGAAAAGTTCTGGCATTGCGCCATACGTTCCGCCGATACCTGCTCTTGCTCCCATCAGGCGGCCGCCTAAGAATTGCTCATCTGGACCATTAAAGACGAGGTGGTCTTTCCCACCAAGTGCTGCAAAGGTTTGAATGTCTTGGACAGGCATAGAAGAGTTCTTCACACCAATCACGCGTTCATTTTTGAGCATTTCTGTATAGAGACTCGGCGTCAGAGCTACACCTGCTAACTGTGGAATATTGTAAATCACAAAATCTGTCTGCGGCGCAGCTGCGCTAATGTCGTTCCAATATTGGGCAACCGAGTATTCTGGCAAGCGGAAGTAAATCGGCGGAATAGCCGCAATAGCATCCACTCCCAAACTCTCTGCATGGCGCGCCAACTCCACACTATCCTTGGTATTGTTGCAAGCGACATGGGCAATAATCGTTAATTTCCCTTTTGCCACCGCCATGACTTCTTCCAAAATCAATTTCCTATCGGCAACGCTTTGGTAGATACACTCCCCAGACGAGCCATTAACATACAAGCCCTGAACTCCTTTTTTGAGGAAATATTCTACTAACGCCCGCACACGCTCCGGACTAATCTCACCTTGGTTATCATAGCAGGCATAAAAGGCCGGAATGACCCCTTCGTATTGTTTTAAATCTTTCATAGTTTATTCTCCAAGTTAATTGGTTTTATCGTTTATACTTATTAAAAATAGTTTCCATAATAGGCAATTGCAAAAATCCTAAGGCTGCAAAGCCAACTAATACAAAAAGAGTAAAGCCCAGTAGCAATACAAATCCTGAACTAGAGAGGAAAAAGACAATTACAGCTAATAAGGCTATCATCAAAAAGAACCACGGGAAATGCAAACTCACCATGATCAGTCCCGTTTGTAATAGATCTTTTACCGTCATTTCAAACTTAGCTGCCAAAGGATAGATGCATAAAAACAGCAAACTAGTAAAAATGATGACACCGATACAAGTTGCTTTTAGCATTTGAAACAGCATTGTTTCCTGCCTCCAAAAAAGCACGAGGTCAAATAGACTGATTCCTACAAGTAGCAGTTCTAGCAAACCAAGTTTTAAACCGACTTTCCAATTTTTTCTAAATGCTTGCATGTACATCGCTGTGACTTTTACGCGACGCGCACCCTTGATTTCAAACAAAGTTTCATACAAGCTAATTTTGGCAATACCAATCGTAACAAGTGGTAAACAAGACAGCAGAAAAAGAAGATTGACTGTCACTAAATCAAGAATTTTTTCACAAATTCTCATGAATAAATTATCCGTATTAAAAATAGATTTCACTAACTGAGAGCTTTTGTTCTCCATGCTCAATCTCCTTTATTTTTCTAGTTAGTCAAATAGCACTTTTACCACGCATTTCTTGACCGTCAACCCCTTGCCAGCAAAACCATTTGGGTGATGAGCTTCTTCTGGTAAAAACGCCACAAAATTCCGATGATCCAAAACTAGCGGATAGACTTGGTTGCAAGTGTTAAAACCAATATCTTTCTCTGCATCATAAACCCTGCGAAGTTCCGTTTGCTCATAGCCATACTGGATTATTTCTCGCCCTTCCAAGAGAAAATGCAAATCCAAATAACGATGATGAAATTCAAAGCCATCATTCTCTTCTTGATTAAGCTCATTTTCCTGCACAAAGAAGAAAACTTTGTCTCCATTAATCTCATACCGTCCTAACTCATAATTACTTAAATCGTGAGTTAGGAGATAATCAATGGCACAATCTAAATGATTATGGATACCTTTGTAATGGGCGAGATTTTCCAATTCATCGAAAATCATTCGTTTTCCCTCCTTATCCTTTCACAGCTCCCATGGTAATACCTTGTGTGAAGGATTTTTGGAAGACAAGAAAGACGGTTACAATCGGAACAGCTGCCATCGCAGCACCAGCCATAATCAAACCATAATTCGTTGCCATTTCAGCTTGCATCGTTGCCACTCCAAGTGAAATCGTTAGATTCTGCCGCGATGTCAGCATGACCAATTGCATAAAGTAATCATTCCATGTGTTGATAAAGGTAAAAATGGCAAGGGCAGCAAAACCTGGTTTTACAATTGGAAAAGCTACATTCCAAAAAGTCCGAATTTCACCACAGCCATCAATCTTAGCAGATTCCAACAATTCCGTTGGGATATTTTCACTAAATTGCTTCATGAGGAAAACCCCAAAAGGCCAACCGACAAGAGGCAAAATAACTGCAGCTAGTGTATCATGAATTCCCATAAAGTTGACAATACGGACCAAAGGAACCAGTACTACTTGTTTAGGCAGAGCCATAGCAGCGATAAAAGTTGCAAAAAGAATCCGCTGCCCATAGAAACGTTTTTTAGCCAGAACATAACCCGCTAAGGCAGAAGTAATGCAGACCAAAAACATGGTCGCTAGCGAGATAAACACACTATTCCACATCCATTGCAGGGCCGGGTTTTGCACCATCAGCTGTTGGAAATTTTCTAATGTTGGCATCTTAGGCCACCATTGAGGTGGAATGACGATCGTATCTGGCTGCGATTTGAAAGCCCCTGTTAAAATCCAATAGAAAGGAAAAACAAAGAGAACGGTCAACACCAAGAGAATAATCGTTGACATTACCGTAAAGGCACTCATTTTTTTCTGTTTCATCTTGTCTCTCCTTTCTTTAATATTCGACGTCATTTCCAAGAATCTTGAATTGGGCAAAGCTAATCAAAGCAATCATGACAGCTAAAAATACTCCCATGGTATTAGCATAACCATATTCAGATAACTTGAAGGCTTTTTCATACAGGTAATACATCAATGTACTGGTTGAATAGTTTGGCCCTCCGGATGTCAACAGCTGAATCAAGGCAAAACATTGGAAGGAATTGATTGTTGTAATGATCGCAATATACAGAGTTGTTGGCAAAAGACTTGGCCATTTAATCTTCCAGAAAACTTGCAGCTCTGTCGCTCCATCAACACGCGCAGCTTCCACCAATGAATTGTCAATATTTCCCATAGCAGCAATATAGAGAATAATAGGCTGCCCGACAGAAGTTGTCAGCAAAATCACAATAATCGCCATCAACGCCCAATGCTTATCACCCAGCCAAGAAATATTCTGATTGATGACATGACCCGACTTCAGGACGAAATTCAAAATCCCTGACAGTGGGTCGTAAATCCATTTCCATACAACCGTTACAGCTACACTCCCTGTCACCACTGGCAGGAAGAAGACAAACCGATAAAATGACCGTGCAATCGCATTCTGACTATAGGTTTGAGAAGCCACAAACAAAGAGAACAACACAACAATTGGTACCGAACCAATAACGATAATCACCGTATTAATGAGAGATTTAATAAAGACTGGATCTTTAAACATTCGTGAGTAATTGTCCAATCCAACGAATGAAAAGGATGTCATAGAATAATTAAAGAAACTCGTTACAAATCCCATCACCATCGGTGCCAATACAAAGACAATAAAGAATAATAGAACTGGTGCCAAAAAAGCATAGGAAATCACCGTTTCTCTCATTCTTATTTTATTCACTTTCACATTCAACACCTCATTTAGCTAGAGGAGATACTGACCTCCTCTTTTTGATAAAAAATTCCCTTTTCCTATTTTATGAAACCAACAACAGAAAAAGGGAAATCGTTACATTATTTATTTTTTACTTTTTTTAATGGTTTCATTTGCTTTTTCTGTAAAGGTCTTCAAAGCAGATTCAACTTTTTCATCGCCATTTGAAACAGATTGCAACATTGGGAACCAGAGTGTTCTCATTTCTGCAAATCCATCAATCGTATTGTAATATGGTGAATAATATTTTGTCCAAGTGCTGATTGTTTCCATCCGTTTGTCATTATACAATTTTCCAAATGAGGAACGGACTGGGAAGGCACCTGTACGAACAACATTTTTTGGCCCCCACTTTTTATCATCCGCAATAAATTTGACAAACTTTTTAGCAGCTTCTACTTTCTTTTTATCTTTATTGTTAAAGATACCAAAACCATTTACAAGGTATTCCAAAGCAGGTTTTCCGTTATCTGATGGGAATGGCACTTCCACAACTTCGACGCCACTGGCTTTCAAGAGTTTAGCTTGGATGCCTTTTTGCGCAGGTGCCCAAAGAACAGTATAAGAAGTTTGCCCATTCGCAAAGTTTTGAATATCTGCTCCACCATCGAATTGAGAGCCGTTTGTCATCAAACCATCTTTAATCCAGCTCACTGCTTTGTTCAAACCTTTGACAAAGTTTGGACTGTCCGTTGTATATTTTGTCACCTTATCATCTGTTACAGAACCACCATAAAGATTTGAAATGAAAGCACGTGTACCTTGGTCACCACCTTGACCATTACTGAAGAGTGAGCCAGGAGTATACCCTTTAGCTTTCAATGCTTTTAATACTTTTTCAAAGTCAGCAGTTGTCCAACCCTCTTTAACAAGGTCTAACACACCAGCTTCTTTCAGCATTTTCTTGTTCAATGCCATGTAAAATGGCGCAGAGCTAATTGGATACATATAAGCTTTGTCACCAGCTTTGCTGGCTTGAATGATTTGATTGTTATTGACATCTTTGACAAAATCATTTGTAAAGAGATCGTTCAATTCTGCCAATTTACCATTTTTACCATATTGAATGATCCGACCCGGTGCGTCAAAGAGGACATCTGGTGCTGTTCCTGCTTCAATCGCCGTTGTGATTTTTTCTGGACCAGATTTGAAATCAATTGTTTCTAGTTTCACTTTAATATCTGGATTGGCTTTTTCAAATGCTTTGATAATTTCTTTTTCATAAGTTCCAACACCATCGTTTGCTTTTTCTTGCGTGAAGACTGGGAAAGCCCACCAAGTAATCTCTGTCTTACCAGAAGAATTACCTGAATCAGCCGACTTGTTTGAACCACCTGAATTTCCACATGCTGCCAAAGATAAAATTGCAGCTCCTGCAACTAACGAACAAAGTATTTTCTTCATCCTCATATTGTTTCTCCTTTTATTGTCATCCTTTTTAGGATAAAATTGTTCCTACTTTTCACTTACTGCTGCAACAAAACGCTCTGTAATTTCTTTTGGACGCGTAATGGCACCACCTACTACAATTCCTCTAACACCTAAGTCATGAATCGTTTTAGCTTCACTTGGATAATGAATTTTTCCTTCCGCGATAACATCCAAACCTGCATCACATAAATTTTTTATCAGATCAAAATCCGGCCCCTCACATTGCAAACTATAAGAAGTGTAGCCCGACAAAGTTGTCCCTACAAAGTCCACACCCGCTTCTACCGCAGCAGCTCCCTCTTCAAAGGTACTCACATCTGCCATGAACAATTGATGAGGATATTTCTCCTTCACTTGCTTGATGAAATCCGCAATCTTTAAACCATCAAAACGCTCCCGCTTTGTACAATCAAAAGCAATTACTTCAATATCCAGAGCTGCTAGTTCATCAATTTCTCGCATCGTTGCGGTAATAAATGGCTCTTGAGGTGGATAATCTCGCTTGATAATGCCGATGATTGGCAGCGAAGTAACCTCTTTAATTTCCTTAATATCCCGAACACTATTAGCTCGAATGCCAACAGCTCCTCCTTGTTCAGCCGCTTTTACCAAAAGGGGAATAACTCCACCTGCTTCAGTATATAGCGGTTCGTGTGGCAAGGCTTGACAGGAAACAATGATGCCATCTTTTATTTTGGCAATCAGCTCGTCTTTTGTCATTTGTGCCATAGACAGCTTTCTCCTTTGCTATTGTAGATCAGTTTTTAAAGCGCTTTCAATCTCACGGTGTTATTATAACCATTTTTCGAAGCGCTTTCAACAATATCTGAGATTTTGGTTCTAATTTCTAATAACAATTACTTTTCTCTTAAATCTTGAAAGTAGTTTCAGAGAATAAATTATATTGACATGATATTATAATCATATCAAATTGCCTCTGAGGCATGCAAAAAGACTACATCTCTGCGAGTGCTATCTACCATATCGTCACAAGCTTTCCCCCAAGAATTTTCCAGAATGGAGACCTTATAATAGAATTAGCAAGGGGGAACACTTTTTTCAGGAGTATCAGCCAGAGTCGCTTTTGAATAAAAGTTTAAAAGTTTCTCAGTGCTGGTGTTCTTTGCGATATTGTCCTGGCGTCCGTCTAAATTTCTTTTTAAAAAGTCCGTTGAAGTGTTTTATAATATTTTATGCCACGCGACTTCTCACAAAAGATTATCAGTCAATATTTGCCAATTTTATTTTACGAACGAACCAGAGGTAGGGGACATATTGGGCAAGCATAAAAATTGAAAACGTAAATAAGCTACCGAAAATTTCATCGGTAGCTTATTTTTATGACAAATCAGTGCTTAAAACAATTCTTTGTAAAGAGCAATCGTTTCTTCTAGCGTCGGCATAAATGGATTTCCTGGTGCACAAGCATCAACGAGTGCATTTTTAGAAAGGTATTCAAAATCAAATTCCTCTTCTTTAATGTCCAGTTCTGTCAATTTTTTCGGAATACCCACAGTTGCTGATAATTTTTCAATTTCAGAAATGGCATAATCAGCGCATTCTTTATCACTTTTGCCTTCCGTATGGAGACCAAGAGCTTTTGCAACATTTCGGAATGCTTCTGGCACACGTTTTGCATTTTCACGCTCTACAATCGGTAAAAGCATGGCACAACAAACACCGTGAGGAAGATTGTAAACTGCTCCAAGTTGATGAGCCATAGAATGTACATAACCTAGCCCAGCATTATTAAAGGCCATACCACCTAGGAAAATCGCATTAACCATCGCTTCGCGTGCTTCAATGTCATGGCCATTTTCAACAGCACGTGGTAAAAATTCTTTAATTAACTCAATGGCACCAATAGATAATTTTTTCGTCACATTGTACGCACCTGGTGTTACCAAAGCTTCAACCGCATGTGTAAGGGCATCCATACCCGTGGCAGCTGTCAAAGCTTTTGGTTTTGAAATCATCAATTCCGGATCATTTACTGACAGGAGCGCAAGGCTATTCTTATCAACCATAACCATTTTCACTTTACGCTCTTCATCAGTAATAACATAGTTAATCGTGATTTCAGCTGATGTTCCTGCTGTCGTATTGATTGCTACAACCGGCAAGCCTTTTTCCTTTGATTTGTGAACACCTTCGTAATCTTGCGGACGCCCACCATTCGTTGCAAGAATTGAAATACTACTTGCAGCATCTTGCGGCGAACCACCACCAAGTGAAATAATAAAATCACAATTATTATCTCGCAAAACAGCTAAACCATCTTCAACATTTTTAACAGTTGGATTTGGCTCAACATCACTAAAAACGACATACTCAATGCCTTCCTTATCAAGTGGTGCAGTTACCTTAGGTAAAATGTCACTACTTGCAATATAATGGTCTGTCACCAAGAGAGCTTTCTTATACCCCAACTCTTTGATATGACCACCTATTTCATTAATCACACCACAACCAATAAGATTAACTGATGGAACATAAAATACTGACATTATATTTCCTCCTTATTTTTATAAATATCATCCATTTTAGAAACCGTTTACACAATTATATTATAACACTCATAATGCTTTAACATCAACTTTTCATTATTTTAGTATCAAATTTACAGATTCAAAACTTATCAGTCTATTATGATATTTTAGGGAAAAGAGAAGTATAAGATTTTCTGTATCCACAATGACATCGTCCCTATCAAATACCAACAATTGAAACATGACCGCCCTCCTTTTTTCACAACTAGTTTACAGGAAAACGCATACAATATTAAGCAAGAGAAAGGACACTCTCTCCAAATAGAAAAATCTCCCTACAAAAGCAGGGAGATGGTGACTGATAAACTGATTTATGTCTAAAAATCTGAATACATTGTCTGTACAATGACGAACGATTCAAATTAGAACAAACTTTACTGTCTATTTACGACGTCCTGGACGTTCTGCATAGCCATAGTAGGCATCAGCCATAATTTCTTCCATGTCAGTAACTATTGGCAAGCGTGGATTTGCTGGTGAACATTGGTCTTCATAAGCAAGAACGGCAATATCATGTAAGCTATCTTTCCAAGTTTTTTCATCAATACCTTGATCTTTAAAGTTCATCTTGATACCAACCGCTACACCAAGGTCATAAACAGCTTTAGCATACGCTTCAACCGCTTCTTCTGGTGTTGAGCAAGGAAGACCTAGCATACGAGCGATATCTTGGAATTTTTCATCAGCTTTCCAGTAATTGTACTTAGGCCATGTTGTAGTTTTAGATGGACGAGTTCCATTATAACGGATAACATAAGGAAGTAAAATAGCATTTGTACGTCCGTGAATGGTGTGGTGAACAGCACCAATCTTATGCGCCATTGAGTGACTCATTCCAAGGAAGGCATTTGCAAAAGCCATACCAGCCATTGTAGAGGCATTGTGCATCTTTTCACGGGCTTCTGAGTCAGCCGTTTTTACAGATTTTTCCAAGTATTTGAAGACTAACTTGATAGTTTGAAGAGCAATACCATCTGTATAGTCATTGGCAAAGTTAGAAGTATAAGCTTCAGTTGCGTGTGTCAAGACATCCATACCTGTGTCAGCAGCAATAAATGCTGGAACAGATTCTACCAAAGCAGGATCAACAATTGCAATGGTTGGTGTCAATGCATAGTCAGTGATAGGGTATTTACGATTATTTGCCTTATCAGAGATAACTGCAAACGGTGTTACTTCTGAACCTGTACCAGATGTTGTTGGAATACCAATATATTGAGCTTTCTTACCAAGTGATGGGAATTTGAAGGCACGTTTACGGATATCCATGAATTTTTGAACGAGGTCACCGAAGTCAACGTCTGGCTGTTCATAGAACATCCACATACCTTTAGCCGCATCCATTGGTGAGCCACCACCAAGGGCAATGATAGTATCTGGTTCAAACGAGCGCATTACTTCAACACCACGACGAACTGTTGTGATATCTGGATCTGGTTCAACATCTGAGAAGACTTGAATCGTGACTTTGTTTTTACGAAGATTCAATTGGTCAATCACACGTTGTACAAAACCGAGTTTTTCAATTGATTTATCGGTAACAATCATGACACGTTCGATACCTTCGCAAGTTTGAAGGTATTGGATTGAGTTACGTTCGAAGTAGATTTTTGAAGGAACTTTAAACCATTGCATATTATTTCTACGTTTCCCTACTTTCTTGATGTTAAGAAGGTTGATAGCTGATACGTTATCACCAACTGAGTTGTGTCCGTATGAACCACATCCAAGTGTTAATGATGGAATGAAGGCGTTATATACATCACCGATACCACCAAAGGTAGATGGAGAGTTCCAGATGATACGCATTGCCTTTATTTCCGTACCGAAACGTTTTGCAAGAGCTTCGTCTTTTGTATGGATAGCAGCTGAGTGTCCTAGACCATTAAATTCAACCATTTGACGAGCTTTTTTAAGTCCATCTTCAGTATCTTCAGCTTTCAAAACTGCAATAACAGGTGATAATTTTTCACGAGTCAATGGTTCTTTAATTCCAACTTCTGCACATTCAGCAGCCAAGATATTTGTACCTTTTGGTACTTTGAATCCTGCTTGCTCAGCAATCCATGTAGCTGGTTTACCAACAATATTTGGGTTCAATTTTGCACCAGCGCAGTTCTTGCTGTTGGCTTTTGCACCAAAACAGAATTCTTCCAAAAGCGCTTTTTCTTTTTTGTTGACAAAGTAAGTATGGTAAGATTTGAATTCTTCTACAAATTCATCATAGATTTCTTTATCAATGATCACGGCTTGCTCAGATGCACAGACCATACCATTATCAAATGATTTGGACATCACGATATCATGTGCTGCTTGGCGGATATTTGCTGATTTTTCAACGTAAGCTGGAACATTACCAGCACCAACTCCAAGAGCAGGTTTGCCGCATGAATAAGCAGCTTTTACCATGGCGTTCCCACCAGTCGCAAGGATTGTTGCAATCCCTTCGTGGTTCATCAAAGCTGTTGTTGCTTCCATAGATGGCTGTGTAATCCATTGAACACAGTTTTCAGGTGCACCTGCTGCAATCGCTGCATCACGTACGATTTGTGCCGCATGAGCAGAAGATTCTTGAGCAGATGGGTGGAAAGCAAAGATAATTGGATTCCGCGTTTTCAACGAAATCAATGATTTAAAAATCGCTGTTGAAGTTGGGTTGGTCGTTGGAGTGATTCCGCAGATTACTCCGACTGGTTCAGCAATTTTCGTTAAACCTGTAATAGGATCATCTTCAATCACACCAACAGTTTTAACACCACGCATATTGTTAACAACATGTTCGCAGGCAAAAAGGTTTTTTGTTGCTTTGTCTTCAAAGACACCGCGACCTGTTTCTTTAACAGCATGTTCTGCTAAGATACCATGTGCATCAAGAGCAGCAACTGAAGCTTTTGCAACAATGTAGTCTACTTGTTCTTGATTTAATTTTCTCATTTCTTCTAGAGCAATTAGCCCTTTTTGAACAAGTTCGTCAACATGCTTTTCAGCAGCTAACTTTTTTTCTTCGGGAGTTAATGTTTTTTTATCAGCCATGTGTTCCTCCAATGGTTCTCAGGATTTTTAAAAATCCTTTGTTAATTTTTTCACAAGATTATTATACCTTATTTTCTTTCTCTTGTAAACACTTTCAAGTAAACTTCACAAACTTTTTCTTTTATATTGTGAATTTGTTTCAAAATATGTGTTTTCTGCTGTGTCTTAAAGCATTGTTTGTGAATTTCAAAACACAAAAAATATATTTCACATACTTGAGCCAAGGTTTTATAGGCGAAAAGATTGTATCAAAGAGCCTTTTTTGCTGCCTTATTTACTCCGCTCACATGACACTCACTTCTTACGCTACACAAAAGCCATGAATCGCAATGCAATCCATGACTCCTAATTTATTTACTATTATTTCTTAACGGTTCCTTTTTTCGTTGCCTCCTCAATCGTTTGTTTGACGGTTTGAGCATAAAGTTCTCCACCCTTGGTGATTGTAGTCGACTCTGAACCAAAGTGTACGTAGTCTGTACCGTACCAAATTTCAGGATGTTCGATAGCTACCTGATACCAATCTGCTACAAAGACATAATCGTATTTTTTAGCCAATTCCAATTCATACTGACGTGTTTTTACAGCGATACTGGTCCCATCATGCGCTGTGCGTCCGTCATAAGGCGTTACCAAGATTAAGCGATGACCTTTCGGTAATTTTGCAATAAATTGATTGAGCAGACTTTCATAGTTGTCAACAGTATTAGCGCCCAACGCTAGCACAACATTTTCCAGAAGCACTTTATTGGAAATATCTGTTTGATAAACCTCCAATCCTGATGCTAAATTACGGCTAACAGCTGCATCTACTTGAGCCTCTGGCATAGCTTGTTTGAGCCATTCACTTGCCCGTAAAGCAACAGAATCTCCGATAACAGTTGTTCCTTTCGTAACATTGTATTGGCTGGCTGTCGCATGATCAACCTGTGTACGAGTGATTTGCATTTTATTATCAGCTTGATTGAGTCCATTGACCAATAAATTTTCTTCAAAGGCACCGATTTTGGGAGCAGTTATCATAATGATCAATGTTATCAAGGTAAAAGGAATTAAACTATAAAATACAGGTGTTGTGATCTGCTTAATATTCATTTTCAAGCCAAATACTTTGGGCTCTTTACCTGCTAATGTTGGCTCCAAAAGGTAAAAAGAGCCAGCAGCGAAAACAAAGGAGAGAATGGTTGTCAAAAGCACAGCTAAACCATTGCTCATCAATTGAGAGAAAATGATATAGAATGGCCAATGGAACAAATAGACACCGTAGCTCGTATCTGCAATGAAAGTTATAATCGGTGGCTCATCAACATGTGGCGTCTTCTCATGGAGCACACGTGTTGCTAAAATCATCACTACTGAAAATACCGTTGCAAGAAGAAAACCAAACAGATAAGTCAATAAATTGTCAAACCTCAGAAGAAAAGTCAACAGTAGCAAAGCTACAAAACTTCCACCAAGTAGATAAAAGGTTTTTTTCAAATCAAGCGCTTGCTCTATTTTATGGAAAGGTGCTCCCAAGTCGCTCACACCTGAAACCGTAGCTAGAACACTTCCTACAAAAAATGGGAAGATATGAGTAAAACTCGAAAAGTAAATCACAGAAAAGTTTGAAGAGAAAAAACCTCTGACAAACATAGAAAGAAAACTAATGAAGAACAAAGCAGACGAAACAAGAAAGATGACACCACGAAATTGTCCAACGTTCTTACTTTTCTTTGCTAAATACCATGTTGCCAACCCCCATAAAATATAGTAGTGCATTTCCAAAGCCAAGCTCCAAGTGTGCACAAAAAGGTGCGGGATGAATTGGCTTTCGTAATTTCCACCGGACAAGATTTCATAGAAATTGGTCATAAAGCCGAAGGCAGCAGCGATTTGCGTTCCAATCCCCGCCACAAAATCTCTCCGAATTAAAAGCGTGAAAGGCATAACAACCAAAATCATTAGCACAAGCGGCGGCACAATCCGATAAAATCGCCGTCTCAGAAATCCTTTGATGTCAATTCCCTTGTTTCTGGCAAATTCATCAATCAAGAGAGATGTAATCAAAAAGCCTGAGAAAGTGAAGAAAATATCCACACCAATAAAACCGCCAGGAAAAGCTTTCTGGAAGAAATGGTAGAGCAGGACCAGAAGTAACCCTGTAATCCTCACTAATGAAAACCATTTAACGCGCATTTTGATAAATCCCCTGTTTAAACTTTCCCTTGTAGACAACATTGTCCTCTGTCGTCAATTTTCCTTGACCATCTGCTTGACCATTTACAAAATTTCCTTCATACTTCCAGCCAGCTTTAGCGGTAAAAGTTCCTTGCCCATTAAACGTTCCATTTTTAAAATGCCCTTTATAGACATCGCCATTTTTAAAAGTCAAGGTTCCTTGTCCACTCATTTTCCCACGAACAAGGCTGCCATTGTACTTGATTGCTCCTTTATCCAACGTCAAAGCCCCTTGACTTGGAATCCCTGATGTAAAGGCAACAATCGCTGATATGACAATAACTGTTACTGTTAGCAACTCTAAATTATGCCTTGTGAGATAAATTTTGTACTTTTCGTAAAATTCTTTTAATATGTCCATTCTCTCCACTAATCTTCGCTCTTTATGCGCTCAATCCATTTCTGACAACCTACCAAAACAAGGTGGTAAGTCTCGTCAAAATCACCTGTGTACCAAGGATCTGGCACACTTCTCTCTTCAAATTGAAATACTTTCTCCAGATATTTTCCCGGTGCGATTTTCCTTAAATCTTGAAAATTGGATTCGTCCATTCCTATAATATAATCAAAGTCTACAAAATCCTGCTGTGAAATTTGTTGAGAAGTTTTGCTTTGGTCGTAAGGAATGGCATATTTCTTAAAAATCGCCTGCGTTCCCGAATGGATTGGATTACCATGCTCCCAATCCGAAGTCGCACGACTTTCAACATAAACACCATCTGTCAAATCTTTCATCACAAATTCTGCCATTGGACTGCGACAGATATTTCCCAAGCAAACAAACACAATTTTTTTCATAGCATAGACCTCTTTACTATTATAACAAAATCTAAAAAAATAGGAATTTAAACCCCTGAGAATTTTTGAATTCTTTTAAAAACACAAAAGCCGCCGATTGGGCGACTCTTATAGGGAGATTATTATGAAAAAGAAAAGTTTTTAGGAGTTCAAGTTAAGTTCTTCTCAACTTGTGATTATAGTATACCGATTCTGACTTAAATTTTTCTTAAAGATTTTACTATTTTTGAGAAATTTTAAAGAAATTCAATTTGAAGATTGTTCCACTTCTTCTGCCAATTCTTTTTGCTCAGTCGTTGTTCATAAAGAGCTTTTCTCGCTGGATCTGTTAAGAAATGCGGAGTCGGCTGAACACGAAAATGGAGAATGTCGTCTAAGCCATAAGGCGCAAAGAGTTCCAGCTGTCTATTATCCAACAAACGTAAACCCACAGCTGTACAGCGCTCTGGATATTTACTCATGGCATCTTGCGAGTTAGTATAAGATTGGGTATTTGGACTGTAGATATGCATATAGACTTGATTATTGACTTCCCAATGGTAATGTGGAAATTCTCGCTTGAGTCGATTTTCAATATTGAGCGTTTCCTCGTAAGAAATATCTGGGTCAAAGAAGATTACATCCACATCCGTCTCTGTATCAAAGCCGGGCTTGTCCGACAGGATATTCCAGATGAAATTTCGCACCGAACCAGCACAAAGCCAGCTGTCTTTCAATTGCAAGTCATAGATAATCTGTAAGATAGTCATCATATCTTGGTCTGATGAAAACGCATGTAAAATCTCTTTTTCGGACAGCATGTTATTTCTCCAAATATTCATAACCCAAATGCTCGTAAGCTTTACGAGTTGCCACGCGCCCTGTTCGAGTTCGCATAACAAAGCCTTTCTGGATCAAATAAGGCTCATACATGTCTTCGACCGTTTCTTGCTCTTCTGCGATATTGACAGACAGAGTCCCCAGACCAACTGGTCCGCCGCCATACACTTCAATCATGGTCTTGAGAATCTTCTGATCCACATAATCTAGACCTTCCTGATCCACATCCAGCATCGTCAGGGCTTGATCAGTAATTTGGTCATCAATCAGCCCGTCACCCATAATCTGAGCAAAATCTCGTACGCGTTTAAGAAGTCGATTGGCAATCCGAGGCGTGCCTCGGCTACGCAGTGCTAATTCTTCAGCTGCTTCATGCGTAATCTCCATTTCAAAGATGTCTGCCGTCCGCTCCACAATCTCCGTCAAATCTGCTTCTGCATAATATTCCATGTGACCAGTAATGCCAAAACGAGCCCGTAAAGGATTGGACAGCATACCAGCTCTGGTCGTAGCGCCAATCAAGGTAAACGGTGGCAAATCCAAGTGAACACTACGACTGGTCTCGCCAGAGCCAATCATAATATCAATGTAAAAGTCCTCCATAGCGCTATAGAGCACCTCTTCAACAGACATAGGCAAGCGGTGAATCTCATCAATAAAGAGAACATCTCCCGGCTCCAAATCGTTCAAGATTGCCACCAAATCGCCCGCTTTCTCAACAACTGGACCCGAAGTTTGCTTGAGATTGACTCCCAGTTCATTGGCAATGACAAAAGCCATAGTGGTTTTTCCCAACCCTGGAGGTCCAAAAAGCAACGTGTGATCTAGCGCTTCATCTCGCATTTTAGCTGCCTCAATGAAAATTTTCAGCTGATTTTTGACCTTGTCTTGCCCAATATATTCTTGTAAATACTGGGGACGCAATGTGCGCTCTACGAGCTCCTCGTCTCCCATCAATTCATTATCCAAAATTCTACTCATAAATACTATTATAGCAAAAAATCAGGTTGGTAAGCTGGTTTAACCTTAGATTTTACAAATAGAAATCAAAGGAAGTGAGATTATGATGATGTTTGATGATACTAAATGTCTTAAATCAAAAACGACAGAAAAATGTACTGCCGTTTTTAATATTCATTTTCATTTGCCTGTTGCATGATAAATGGTTGTGCTGGTAAAAACCTCACCTGCTTTCAAGATAACATCAGCTTTCAGGTCGCTGTGAATGGCATCTGGTAGGGCTTGGGTTTCAAGAGCCAAGCCATTGTGTTGAATCATGGATTGTCCATTTAAAATGACCGTATCATCTACAAAGTTTGCTGAGTAAGTCACTAGGCATGGCGCACTTGTTTTAAATGTCAAAAGGCGACCGGATTTAGGATCATACAAGGAACCTGCTTCTTTCTCTCCTTTTTTCAATGCAAACGGATGATCCAAGCCGAACACAATCTGAATCTGCTCATCTTGATTGGCAAAAATATCTTTAAAAGCCACACCTTTTGTTAGATCTTTGACAAACCCCCGCTCTGAATCTGACATTTTAGCAGGCACGCCGTCCGGTGCGATTGGAAATACACCTAAGGTATTCAACTGCAAGATACAGTTATCAATTGGTTGGCTGAAATCACCTGATAAGTTGAAGTAACTGTGATTGGTTGGATTGACCAAGGTATCCTTGTCCGTCTGAACTTGGTAAGAAATCTCTAACTCACCTAGTTCCGTTAAAGTATAAGAAACCCAGACTTTCAGATTTCCCGGAAAACCACCCGTTCCATCTGCACGTTCGGTATAGAAAGTGACGCCTTCATTTGTGACTTCCTCAACTTGAAAAATAGCACTGTCCCAGCCAGTAGAACCGCTATGATTGCAATTTTCTGCGTTGTTGACTTCTAACTGATAGGTTTCGCCATTCAGCTCAAACTGTGCTTTTGCAATCCGTCCTGCAACTGGTCCGACGCTTGCACCATATTTAGGGCTGTTGCCTACATAGGCATCAAAATGATCAAACCCCACCACGATATTTGCAAATTCATGATTTTTATCCGGAGTGACATACTCTAAGACAGTCGCACCATAAGTCATGACTTTCAAACGATAGCCCAAGTCATTTTCAAATGTATAAGCAACAATATCTTTTCCTTGAAATGTTCCAAAAATAGCTTCTTGATAAGATTTCATACAACTTTCCTTATTTTTATTACAAATTTATGTTTTCCTATTTTAAATTTTTAGTTTTTCCGTCCACGAAACAGCTGTTTCACGTAAAACACGATTCAAGTCTTCAATATTTTGACGCCCCGCTTCATCTAGCCAAGCTTTAGCTGCATCCGCTCCTTGATCTGCAAAGACCGTAACTGCGTCTTTCCAAGTAGCACGGCCACAAAGGACACCGTTAAATTGAGAGCCTGCCTCACGCGCCACTTTGAGCGTTTCCTGGAAAAGTTCTGCACTAACTCCAGCACTCAAGAAAATAAAGGGCAGATGAGTTGCATCAGACTGCTCTTTGAAAAATGTCTTGGCTTCCGCGAGGTTGTAGACAGCTTCAACTCCGCCTTTCGTAAACTCTTCGACAAAATTCATATTGACCGGTACTTCTACTTTCAAAACATCTACATTGTAACGTGGATCTGAAAAGAGTTTCATAGCTTCATTGACTTTGTGTGGTTTTACTTTCGCATAATCTGCATCTACTACATTATCACGCTTTGCATCATACGTCAAGATTTCAAGGAAGTAAGGAATGTGTTCTGCCACACATTCACTTCCTACGCGCTCTACCCAAGCTTGTTTGATGTCGTTGATTTCAGGTTTGTCATCTATATCATAGTAAATCAAAACTTTGACTGCGTCAGCGCCTAACTCTTTCATGCGTTTAGCTGACCAATTTGGTAGCAAGTCTGGCAGGCGCCCTTCTGTCGTCGCATCATAGCCTGTTTTTTCATAGGCAACAATAAGACCGCATTCTGGCGCACGTAATTTGGTAGCAGGTACACCGAATTCTGGATCCAAAAGGATAGAAGTTGCATACGGAGTCAACTGACTGGAAATCAATTGTTTAAATTCAATGAGCGCTTCATTTCCTGATACAGCATGTGCGCCACTTGCCAGCATTTTTTTCAACGAACCTCTCTGGTCAATCGCCAAAGCTCCAATAATATCATTTTCATCTGAAAGTTTTTTTAAGTGTGCTAATTTTTCGTGACTAATTCTTAATTTTTCCATGGATTCCTTCCTATTCTTTGTCAAATGAGTGAATGATAACACCCTGCACAACACGGTTGACGGTGCCTGTCGGAGACGGTGTGTCTGGACGATTTTTCACCTTGAGGGCTGTCAACAAGGCAAATAATTGACCATAAACAATATAAGGGAATACGCGATAAACATCATCTGCTAGCTGTTGACTAGAAAAAATGACTTGTTCAACATTTTCCAAATCTTCTTTTTGATCTGTCAATAGAATCACCTTGCGGGCAATCTCATCTCCGGCTACTTCTCGTACTAAGTCAAGGTCGTATAATTTGGTGTAGGAATCTGTCGAGCCAAACACCACAACGACTGTCTTTTCATTCACTAACGACTTTGGACCGTGACGGAATCCGACTGGGCTTTCATACATGGTCGCCACTTGTCCTGCGGTCAATTCTAAAATTTTCAGCTGAGCTTCATGCGCCAAGCCAAAGAAGGGACCTGCTCCTAAGTAAATGACACGGTTGTAATCTAAGGAAACAATCTCTTGAATCGCTTCTGCTGAGTCCAGCACTTCTTGACTCAATGTCATCAATGCAGAAACTTTTTCGGCTTTTGCAACCAAATCTGCTTTATCAAAGACGAGCAAAGCTGTCAACATCATAGACGTAAAGCTCGATGTCATGGCAAAGCCAGCATCATTTGACGGTGCAGGTTGGAGCAAGAGCAAATTGCGTTCGTCACCGTGTGCTTGCTGGGCTAATTTACCTTCTTCGGCGCATGTAATCGTGATTTGGTAAAGTTCCTCAACTATGTCTTTTGCCAAGTCAACTACCGCAACACTCTCTGGTGAATTGCCGCTACGAGCAAAGGAAACCAAAATGGTCGTCACTTCCTTGTGCAGATAAGCCAAAGGATTTGCTACAATATCTGTCGTTGCAATGGCATTAAAGTTCCACTTGCGTTCATCGTAAATCTTTCTGAAATAAGGGAGAAGTGTCTCCCCGACATAGGCTGAAGTTCCAGCCCCTGTCAAAATAACCTTGATATAATCATGCTTTTCACCAATCCCATTTAGAAAAGCTACAATCTCATCAGATTGCGCTTTATAATTTTCAAAAGCCGTCTGCCAAACTTGTGGCTGTTGATAGATTTCCCGTGTGGTGATTTCCGCACCTAATTCAATCAAGTCTTCCTTTGTATAATCTAGCATGGTTCTCCTTTCTACTTTGCAATGCTAACTAAAAGAAAGGGAGTGAGAAAATGATGATTTCAAAGAAATCCATTTTCTTGCCCCAGCCCCCTTAGTTATACAGATTGCTCATTGGAGCAATTCAAGCAAGGACGTGTTTTTCAGCGACTATTAGCTGGACACTCCTTTATTCATCTTCGTCATCGTTCATTTCTGCTAATACATCATTGACTTTCACGATGTATTTGTTCGCTTTTTCGATATATTTTGCTTCTACGCCAGTCAGGGCAGAATTGATAAATTCAATCACCATTGGCATATTCATCCCTGCATAAAGTTCAATTTGGAGTCCTTCCAAAATCAGACGGCTAACGACATTGCAAGGTGTTCCACCAAGCAGGTCGGCAAAGACGATATAATCATCTAAATCTTTTACAGTCGCTGAAACTTTAGCAGTAAAGTCGTCTATTCCTTCCTCTGGAAGCAGAGGAACTGTATGAATGAAGTCCAGTGGCCCCATAATCATTTCGGTGCTTTTTTTCAATTCTTCACAAAAGTGACCGTGACTAACCAATACAAGTTGTTTTGTCATTTATAGAGAAGCTCCTTTTAGACACCTAAGATTGGTGTATGAGTAAAGTGTGAAAGTGCAGAAACACCAATTGCAATAATAATCACGATAAAGATTGCTTTTGTTGAATTCATGCCTTTCTTACCAAGCAGCCAATAAACAAAACCTGTAAACAATGCTGGCACCAAACGTGGGAAGATTTTATCCAATGTTTCTTGAAGATTGAAGGTTACACCACCGAAACTTTGTGTATAGGTAAACTTAAAGTTAATCATCGTAGCAATCAAGGCCGCCACCATGAAAACACCAAGAACTGTTGCAGCATCTGTGATGGCAGACAATTTGTCCTGCATGGTTGTAACTAATTTCACCCCTTCTTTGTGGGCAAACTCTAATTGTTTCCAACGGAAGACATTGATTGCGATTGTCACAGCTATCCAAAGGAAAATTCCAAGAGGATTGCCTTCAACAGCAAGTCCAGCAGCCAGACCACCCATAATAGCAGGAATAGTAGAACCAAAAATCGCATCGCCAATCGCGGCAAATGGCCCCATTAAACCAGTTTTAATCCCTGTAACGGTATCTTTAGCCGCAACTCCTTCATTTTCTTCAAGTGCTAGGTCAATCCCTGTTACTAAAGTATGGAAAAAGTTAGAGGTGTTGAAGAATTGCGTATGTGTCCGCATCATTTCTTTTAATTCTGGCGTACCGTCTCCATATATCTTGCGCAATTGTGGCAAAATCATATAAAGATAGCCTGACGCTTGCATACGCTCGTAGTTCCAACCCCATTGGAAAGTAAAGAGACTACGACGGTTGATTTGTTTAAAATCTTCTTTTGTTAATTTGTAATTAGAGTTCGTCATCGTCAATTTCCCCACTTTCTGATTGTTCTGCAGCAACAGTCACCACTTGTTTATTAGTTGCATTTTTATAATTGATTGTTGCCAAGGCAAAGCCAATAATCGCAATTCCAATCATTGGTAGGCCTTCAAATTTTGCACCACCAAGAGCTGTGGCGATTTGTTTGACAGCTCCTGAAGCAGCTGCCAATGTTGAAATATAATCAAAAACAACTTTCAACATAGCTGTAATGGCAAAACCTAAACCAAGGTAATGGAGATTTTTCTTGACTGGAAGGTAACGAAGCAAAATTGCAAAACCGACACCAGGAAGCATTTTACCTGCAAGAATCAATCCGTCTGCAATCCATTGTGCATTATTGGCAAGCCAGTCTGAGAAGGCTTTTACAGCGTCTCCACCGAGCCACAAAGCCAGAAATACTGGAAGGGCACGTGAAAGTCCCCATGGAATAGCACCTAGTAAGTAATTGCGTTCAATGCCTTTATAGTCAATTTTTTCAACCGCTGCATCAATACGATGTGCAAAGTAAGTCGTAGAGAACCGTCCAAGGACGTCTGTATAAACTAGCAAGGCTGCTACCGGAACGGCAATAGCTGAAATAGCGAGTTCTGATTTCATACCTGTTGCCACAGAGAATGCTGTTGCAAGAACCGCACCAGAAGTTGCATCAATCCGAGAGGCACCACCGAATGTACCAACCCCAAGCACAACGAGTTGGAGACTACCACCAATAAACAAACCAGTCTTCAAATCTCCCATGACCAGACCAGTGATAAAACCTGCAAAAACAGGGGAGCCAGCTGATGAGTTAATCGTCAACTCATCCAAAATTTGATACGCTGAATATAGCGTCAGTAAGAGAATTTGCCACCATTGTATCCATAACAATGACCTCCTAAATTTATTTCAATAATTTCATAAAGTCTTCAACTGGATCATTTGGAACCATTTGAGCCGTTAGAGTTACACCTTTTTCATGCAACTTGTTAAATACTGCTACGTCTTCATCTACCACGTTAATTGAGCGTGTGATAGAACGCGTTTCAGATGTCTGCGACATATTGCCCACATTGAGCGTTTCGATTGGTACGCCTGCTTCTACTAATTTCAAAAAGCGGTCTGGTTTTCTAGCCACGATGAGCAGACGCTGGCTATCGTATTTGCCTGCTAGGATATTTTCTGCCGCTTTTGCAACTGGTAACACACTCAATTTCACACCAGCTGGTGTCGCCAATTTCAAGCCGCTTTTTTCAATAGCATTTTCTGCTACTTCATCATCTACGACCATGATACGTGAGATGTTTAATTTTGTAGTCCAAAGATTAGCTACCTGTCCATGAATCAAACGTCCGTCGATTCGATTACCTACGATTGTCATAAATTTACCCCCTTTATCGTTTTAAATGTAGGTTTGTGAACTAAATGAATGAATTCGCTGTATTTCCCTTCAGTTTCAAAAATGATAATTCGATTTTGTCCGAGTTTTAACAAACTATGTGGAATATAAAGCGATAAGGTCGGTCCGACTTCCCAGAAGCGACCGATATTGACACCGTTGACAAAAACAATTCCTTTGCCAAAGTGGGTCAAATCAATATACGTGTCTTTAAGCGCTTTCAATTCGACATCAAACGCATAGAAAACTGGCTGTTTTTCATGCCATTCTTTCGTAAAATCAATTTTTTCTGGATTTTTCAACTCTAATGGATACTGTTTCCAATGGAGTATAAAGTGCAAATCCTTGCAGACTCCAGTCCGAATGCCCTTGTGTTGCGTCTCTGCCAACAGTTTGTGCCCATAATTGACGCGCCCCATATTTTCTATAAAAATATCAATCTGATGCGTGGATTGCTTCTGCCGGGGAACAAAGATGTCTTCACCAATTTCCATTTGATACTGATTGACGACAAGCTCTTCATCGACAAAAAGCTGCATGCGGTCACGCGCATCAATGACACGAATCCGTTCCTCGTCCGCATCCCATTCCGCTTCTGTACGATAGAGCAGATAACCAACATTTTGGCCCAACTCCTCCATTTTCATAGGATACAAGCTCTCGATTGGCTGCGCTACATCTTCTAAAGTCTCAAATAAACTAACTTTCTCACTGAGCGGAATATTCTTTAACTCAAACGATTCTTTTACCAAAGGCTCCATTTGTGGATACTCTGGATAATATTTTTTTAACATTTGCTGAATAGCAAAGTATTTAGGTGTTGGATTTCCTTGTTCATCAAGGAGAGCTTCGTAATCATAAGACGTCACTTGCGGCAGATCAATGTTTCCTCGCGCTGAACAGCCATTCATAAAACCAAAGTTTGTTCCCCCGTGAAACATATAAAGATTGATACTGCCTTGTTGCAAGACTTCGTGAACCGCTTCAGCCAACTCTTCTGGATCTCGCGTGACAACTGGCTCCTTCCAACGATTGAACCAACCGTCCCAAAATTCCATACACATGAGCGGCCACTTCTTGCCATGTTCATCAAAGAATTCCTGCATTTGCGCGAAATTTTCTTTTGCTTTGGAGCCAAAGTTCCCCGTTACAAACACATCATCCTCAATAAGCGTCCCTGCCCGCAAAGTGCCTCGCCAAGGTCCGTCTGACGTAAAGAGCGGACAAGTCACACCTCGCTCTAGCATCATATCTCGAACAGCTCTCAAATATTCCTTATCTTCGCCATACGAGCCATATTCATTTTCGACCTGCATCATGAGAATGTTGCCGCCATTTTCCAAAAGATGCGGGACTAAGCGCGGAAGCAATTCATCATAATAGCTAGCAACTGCGGCAAAATAAGCAGGGTCAGAAGAACGGATTCTCATATCTTCTTCTAAAAGCCAAGCCGGCAAACCACCGAATTCCCATTCTGCACAAATATAAGGTGACGGACGAAGCAAGGCATACAAGCCTAAATCTTGAGCAATTTGAAGAAATTTCTCCAAATCCAAGATCCCCTCAAAGCAAAACTGCCCTTTCTGAGGTTCATGGACGTTCCATGGAATGTAGGTTTCTACCGTATTAAAGCCTAGAGCTTTCAAATTATAAAGCGAATGATACCAATCATCTGGCTGAATCCGAAAATAATGAATGGCACCAGACAATATTTTAAAAGGCTGTTGATTCAGATAAAATTCTTCTTTAATCTCAAATCTTGCCAAACCATTTCCTTCTTTCACATAACAATTTTTGTAATCGGTTACATAGGTTAATATAATATATTTTGTATGAAATGTCAATAGTTTTTGAAAAATTTAATAAATTTAACCATTTTAAGAAAAATTATGGTAAAATTTTTTATGAGAGGGAAGCGAAAGAGAGGTGAATAACATGGCAATCCCTAAATACCAATACATTAAAGACGAACTCAAAAGCAAGATTATCTCAGGTCAATTTGAGAATGGAGATAAATTTTATACAGAAGCTGAGCTAATCACAATGTACGATGTGAGTTCTATTACTGTTGTCAGAGCTTTAAATGAGCTAGCAAAAGACGGATATATCATTCGCCAGCAAGGAAAAGGAACATTTGTTTCGCGCGCGCGTAAGCACAAACTCGTTGAATTTTCTGACGTTGAGATATTTCCTACCCAAAATGATCAAGTGACCGTTTTATCGATCGAGCGCGGAAACGACTTGAAATTTCTTGATAAGTTAGATTTGAAGGGACATCAATTTTACTATAAAATCGAGAGACTTCGTAAAGCAAAAGATACCCCTTACATCTATCATCAATCCTATATCCCAGAGCAATATATCAATGCAAATTATCCAAATCTTGAATATTACAGCTCTATCTACAATCGCTTCAAACAAGACTATCATATTCACATGAATGACGAGCATTTTGAAGAAACTAATGAAATTATCTTCCCGACACCAGAAACTGTTGCAACATTACTGGACATTGACACAAACTTCCCGACCGTCTTCCAAGTAAAAACAACACAGTTAGAAAGTACAGGACAAATTTTAGAGTATAGCGAAGCCTACAAACGTGGCGATTTCTTTAAAATCAAGTTCGTGTCACGCAGTGGAAATCACTAATTATTTTTACGTAAAGAACACCTGGCATTCAGTTGTTCTTTTTTTATATCTTGACATCATTATAACCTATCTAGACCAATTTTGAAAAGTATTTTGTTATTTTTTATTTATCAATTTTTCTCTTATTTATTAAAATTCTCAATTTCTTTAGCAGTCATATTTTTCTTGATTTGTAGCACTTTTTCTTCTGTAAAACCACTAAATTTCCCAAAATAAGGAACAAATTTTATCTTATATGCCTCACGAAAAGCAACTAACTCTGGTGTCTTTTTCTCACTATCTAAATAATAAAAAGATTTTGTTTTGATTCGTTCCAGTTGTTTCACAAATCGCCTACAGTGTGGACAAGTTCCTCTCCCGATGTAGAGATAAAAATTTTCACTCTGATCCTGCTTTTCTTTGAGTTCAGGAACGGTTATCTGATGAAATTTCGCTACAATAGCTTGATACTCTTTTTGTTCATCTATTCGTTCAGTTGGATCTAGCAAAACTGAATGACAGGCAACTATTCCGAAAATCAAAAACACTCCAAGTAATTTCAGCCAATGCTTCTTTGCCATCTCTATCCTCGCTATTCTATACAGCTATTATAAAAAATTCAGACAAGAAGCACAAGAAGAGACAACAAAAGTAGGCCGAAACCTACTTTTGACTATTTTTAAATGACACCCAAAATGATATTGTAGAGCAAAGCCCCTACGACACCGCCGACAATTGGACCCAAAACTGGAATCCAAGCATAGGACCAGTCAGAATCTCCTTTATTTGCAATTGGTAAAACAGCATGCATGATACGCGGTCCCAAATCCCGTGCAGGATTGATCGCATAGCCTGTCGTTGGTCCGAGTGAGAAACCGACTGCAAAAATAACCGTTCCTACGATGATTGGACCCAAACCAGCAGCAACTTTATTTGGACCAATTGCCATAATCGTGATGACAAGAATGGCCGTTCCTAGTGCTTCCCCCAAAAAGTTGGAAGCCGAGTGGCGAATGGCTGGACCCGTTGAAAAGCTGGCTAAAATCAAACCGGAATCTTTCGTTTCTGCCCAATGAGGATAATAGTGAAGCCATAAAACCAAAGCTGCAACCATTGCACCCAGCATTTGTGCAAGAATAAACGGAAAGACTTGCCCCCAACTAATCGCTCCAATAGAGGCCATTGCGAATGTGACCGCTGGATTCAAGTGAGCTGGACTAAAAAATCCGGATACATAAACCGCTACGGTACAGGCAATCCCCCAGCCTAAAACGATAGCAACCCAGCCGGTTCCTTCTTCTTTCGTCTTGCTCAAAACATTCCCAGCAACAACCCCATCACCAAGCAATACTAGGATAAAAGTTCCTAAAAATTCACCGAGATACTGAATCATAATCAAACTCCTTTATTTCTTAATCTTCAATTCTTTCAATTGTTCTTGGATAGTTGCCAAATCTGCACCAGCTTGCAAGAGAGCAGCTGCAGTATAAGCCCCTTCAACAATGGGAACATTGTTAATGATGATGTCCTTATCTGAAAAATCTGCCACCAGCTCCAGATTCATGCGAGCTGATCCAAGATCAAAGAAAGCTAAAATCTTCTCCGCTTTGTTGGCTTCCACAACCGTTTGGACTTGTTCAAAACTTGTACCAATGCCGCCATCTTCTGTACCACCTACATAGGTCAGCAAGACATCCTTGGCAACTTCTGAAATTAAATCTACAAGGCCTTGAGCGATCCATTTTGAATGAGAAACGATGACAATCCCAACTTCTGTCATGCTTTTTCCTCCACTTCTAGCAAGGCTTCAAAAAGTAAGCCTGATGAATACGAACCGGGGTCAATATGTCCGATAGAGCGCTCTCCGACATAAGAAGCCCGACCCTTCGTTGCTTTCATATCTTTCGTCGCTTCAACCAAAGTATGAATGGTTTCTTTGGTCAATTCTCCTTTTTGAAGAGCCATCACCACACCAGACCAGACATCCACCATGGTTTTTTCACCCGGAACAGCCTTTCCTCGCTTTTGAATCATATCAAGCCCTGCTTGAACAGCATCCGCCAAGCTAGTACCCTCTTTTTCAGCCTTCATTATTCCCATAAAGGCTGAGCCATAAAGGGGGCCAGAAGCCCCGCCAACCTTGCTAAGCAATTGCATGGAGACAACTTGAAAGACTTCTGCTGAATTGGCAAAATCCTTTCCTTCCAGATTTTCAACGACAGCTGCCATGCCACGCGCCATATTTCCTCCGTGGTCTCCGTCACCAATGGGCGTGTCTAACTCTGACAAGTAGTCTTTGTTGGCTTGAATTTTTTCATTAAAGAGAAGCATCCATTTCTTTGCTAATGCTGCATCCATATCGTACCTCCTACCAAGCAATCGTTGCAACTGGACTGTTCAAAGCTTCCAGCCAGTCTTCACGTTCTAATTTGACAAAGGTCAGAGAAATGCCTGCCATGTCAATAGATGTCATGTAATTTCCTAATTTCTTGTAAACAACTTCCAGACCTGCTGCTGCGAGAATTCCAGCCACATCGTTGGCAAAGACGTATTGTTCCATGAGCGGCGTTGCCCCCATACCATTGATAAGGATTCCGATTTTATCTCCTGCTTTGAATTCAAAAGAATCTTTTAATTTCGCCACCAATTCTTGTGCCAAGTCTTTAGATGGCTGCATTTTTTCTTTGCGATAGCCGGGTTCTCCATGAATGCCGATGCCAAATTCAATTTCATCATCAGCAAGCACAAAGCCGGGTTTTCCGACTTCAGGAACGGTCGCTCCACTGAGAGCCAGCCCAACCGTATGAATCTGAGGAACCAATTCGTCAGCCAAGGCCTTGATTTCACTCAGTGATTTTCCAGCACGCGCAGCATTTCCCAAAATCTTATGAACCAAAATGGTACCAGCAACTCCACGGCGGCCTTGCGTGTAAAGGCTGTCCTCAACAGCAATATCGTCATCTACAACAACACTTGCCACCTCAATGCCTTCCATTTCTGCCATATCCTGCGCCATTTCAAAGTTCATGATGTCGCCAGAATAATTCTTGATAACCATGAACACTCCTGCACCCTCGTCTGCTTCTTTGATTGCCTGCAAGACTTGGTCAGGAGTTGGGGAAGTAAAGACCGCCCCGCAAATCGCAGCTGACAACATACCGTCGCCCACAAAGCCAGCATGAGCAGGCTCATGACCGCTACCGCCACCTGAGATAATCGCTACCTTGCCAGATTTTTCGCTATTTCGAGCAATAATGTCAAAGCCTTCTACACGATGCACCAAATCACTGTGGATATAAGCCAGACCGTCTAGCATTTCGTCCACAACAGCTGTTGGTTGATTGATAATTTTTTTCATGAGTTTCTCCTTTGCTTTATTTTTCTTATTTCTATTGTAAAATTCTTTGCTCCATTTTGGAACGGACAAAATTAGGAATATGTCCCTCTTTTTAGTTTTCCTATTGCATCATTCATGATAAACTAAGAATAGAACTAAAAAGACTGAGGAGGGAAGATGGCAACATCCTTAATCACGAAAAAAAGGATTGCCAAATCCTTTAAAAAATTACTGACCGAACAAGCTTTTGAAAAAATCTCTGTTCGGCAAATTATGGAAGACGCCGGTATTCGCAGGCAAACGTTTTACAATCATTTTCTGGACAAGTATGAATTATTAGAATGGATTTTTCAGACGGAGTTGCGAGAGCAAGTCACAGATAATCTGGAATATATCTCTGGCTATCAGCTGCTGCAAGAATTGCTGCACTATTTTAACGTCAATAAGAGTTTTTATGCACAATTATTTGACATTGTTGACCAAAATGACTTTTCTTCTTATTTTCAAACCTACTGCCAACAACTTGTAGCCAAACTCGTCAGAGAATATCATTCCCGTCCTTTCCATTCTGAAATGGAGTATCAGTTTTTCATTCATTATCACAGTCAAGCGCTTGCGAATGCTATCAAACATCTGCTGGATTTATCTGAGCAAGATTACCAGCAACAGGCGCAACTTTTAACACAACTAATCAAAACAGCTATAGAAAATTAAGGCAAGTATATGGTTCACATTATCAATTCAATTCATTCAAGCATTCAGCAAAACATCAATGCAATTACCCGCATGTATCCTCACCTTTCACAGCTGAAACAACTGCCCGTCATTTATCATAATCAGCACGATTCTTCTGTCGTGCCCATTATTTCGGGTGGCGGCAGCGGTCATGAACCAGCTCATTTTGGCTATGTGGGCGATGGTATGTTAACCGCTGCTATTAGTGGCCCCATTTTTGTGCCACCTTGTGCGGAGCATATTTTAGAAACCATTCGTTTTCTGCATCAAGGCAAGGGCGTTTTTGTCATTATTAAAAACTTCGATGCTGATATTAAAGAATTTTCCCAAGCCATTTATCAAGCACGCAAGGAAGGAATTCCAGTCAAATACATCATTTCCCATGATGATATTTCAGTCGAAAAAAGCAACTTCCAAATCCGTCACCGTGGAGTTGCAGGAACAATTCTTTTACATAAAATTCTCGGGCAAGCTGCCAAAGAAGGAGCCAGTCTGGATGAGTTGGAAAAACTCGCTCTTTCTCTGTCCACCTCCATTGCGACACTAGGAGTAGCTACAAAATCTGCCACCTTGCCAAGCAAGCAGTTGCCTATCTTTGATTTGCCCCAAGGTCAAATTTCCTACGGAATTGGAATCCATGGCGAACCTGGTTATCGAATGGTTCCGTTTGAATCTTCCGAGCTACTTGCTGTGGAGCTCGTCAACAAAATCAAAATGAAATTCAAGTGGCAAGAAGGGCAAGAATTTATTCTCCTCATCAATAACTTAGGCGGCACTTCAAAATTGGAAGAACTCGTTTTCACAGATGACATTCTTCAACTGTTGGATATAGAAGGCTTGAAACTGCCCTTTGTCAAAACAGGTCACCTCATCACAAGCCTAGATATGGCAGGACTTTCTGTTACCCTCTGCCGTGTTTCCGACAGCTCCTGGCTAAAAGCCTTAGAAACCCCAACCAATGCTTTTGCTTGGTGAGAGAACAAAAGGGAGTGAGGCAGACATAAGGGAATGATGAAAAATCATACAACGAATAATGGCTTAATCATTTCAACAGTTGATTTTGGAACATTTGGCTCAGATGAAGTGGAATTCTTTTGCACTGTTTGGCGGATTTGAAGAAAAAGGATTGTCACACTAATACAGAGACTTATTGTGGCAAAGAAAAGAATATTGATTGTTCACTGAAGGATTCTGTATTCTTCACGAAAAGCTTTTATGATGAAATGCTATCGAAATAGATCGAACACTTTAAACGCGCACATATATATGCAAAATCTAAGGTGACCAAAAGGAGACAATTATGTTAATTGTAGAAAAACTATCCAATCAGCAGAAAATGACAGAGACTGAAATTAACATTGCGCAGTATCTGCTAAATATAGGGCATGACATCAAGAACAAGAGTACTCGATCCATTGCTAAGGAACTCTTTATCTCTCCGTCAACGGTTAGCCGTTTTTGCCAGCTGATAGGCTTCAGTGGCTTTTCAGAATTTCAGCAACACTATCTAGAAGAAATTCGTTATTTAGAGTCTAAATTTCAATCCATTGACCCAAATCAGCCTTTTAACGAGATAGATAAAAACAAACGGCTAGCTAGCAAAGTGGGGGCTTTGTATAAAGAGACAATTGAAGACACGGTGGAGCTTTTACATCATGATTCCTTGCAAAAAGCTGAGCGTATGCTGCATACTGCAAGAGAGCTATATGTGGGAAGTGCAGGTGATACCTTTGATTTGGCCAATGTCTTTAAAAACCGCTGCCTGAAAATCGGGAAAAAGGTAACGGTCGAAATAAGAAATGACAATCTTTTCTATCAGGCATGCTATGCACCTAATGACTCTTGCTTCATCTTAATTTCCTATTCTGGGGAAACAGCTATGATTCTAAAAGTGGCAGAGAAGTTGAGGGAGAGACAGATTCCTACAATCGTGATTACTTCCTACGGAGACAATCAACTATCGCAGCTATTTGAGACAGTTTTATATATATCCACTCATGAAAAATTGGTTGAAAACCTAGGTAATTTTAGCTCCCTTCTTTCTGTTCATTTTATTCTGGATGTGCTATATGCCAGTATTTTCAATACCTGCAGGCAGGAAAATTATGAGAATCGTATCCGTGCTGCCTACGAGTTTGAACAGGCGAGGAAGTCAAAAAATCCCCTTATCAGAGATTCTTAAGTCTATCTGCGCAACAGTGTTGCGCTTTTTTGATACTCCAATGTAGGAAATAAGCAACAAAGGTGATAAATGTCTTGATTCTATTGCAGAGAGTTTTGAAAGGGATTACAATAAAAACATAAAATAAACCAAAGACAAAGGAGTCAATGATGGCAAAAGATTATGCTCAATTAGGCAAGAAAATTCTTCAGCTTGTGGGAGGCGAGGACAATGTCACTTCTCTAGTACACTGTGCGACACGGCTGCGCTTCAACCTCAAAGATGAAAGTAAGGCTCAGACAGAAGCCCTAAAAGAAACAGATGGGGTACTGGGGGTCGTATTAAACGGAGGGCAGTACCAGATTATCATCGGAGGCGATGTCAACTTTGTATTCGACGCCATTTGGCAGCAGGCAGATTTTGGCGGCAAGGAAAGTACGGCAAGCGAAGCATCTGCTGAAGAAGAGGAAAAAAGTCGGATAGCGAAGATTCTTGATACAATTGCTGGGATGTTCGTGCCGATTGTCCCGGTGATGGCGGGAGCTGGAATGATTAAGGCATTAGTCGCCTTGGTCGGCATGATGAATTGGCTACCTAAAGATAGCAGTACTTATCAGCTATTAAATCTATTCGGTGATACCGTGTTTTACTTCCTGCCAATTATTTTGGCCACGTCAGCAGCGAAAAAATTTAAGACCAATCAATACTTGGCTATGACCGTAGGAGCTGCTTTAATCAGCCCGACCTTCATCGGTCTGGTGACAACTGCCAGAGAAAACGGAACGGGTCTTGACTTTTTTGGTCTGCCGGTTACCTTGGCTAGTTACAGCTCTTCTGTTATTCCGATTATTCTAGCTGTGTGGCTGCTGTCCTATGTGGAACGGTTTGTAGACAAATATATGCCCAATGTCATTCGGATTTTTGGAACGCCGATGGTGACCCTGCTGATTGTGCTGCCTTTGACTTTTATTGTGATTGGTCCTCTGGGGACATGGCTGGGAGACGGACTGTCTCTCTTGATTAACTGGATGAATAGCTATGTACCATGGTTGGTACCGACCGTGGTTGGTGCGACAACTCCGTTATTAGTCATGACGGGGATGCACTACGGTTTGATTCCTATCGGCATCAATATGCTAGCAACAACAGGTGTGGATACCGTTGCCGGTCCTGGTATGCTGGTATCCAATATTGCTCAGGGCGGAGCAGCGCTTGCAACAGCAGTAAAAACAAAGAAAGCAACGACCAAATCACTTGCTATCTCAACGGGTATTTCCGCAGTTTTAGGAATTACAGAGCCAGCCCTTTATGGGATTAATCTGAAATTCAAAAGGCCTCTGTATGCTGCGATGATTGGCGGGGGTGCCGCAGGTCTTTATCTTGGATTGATGAATGTCGGTCGCTTTGCTCAGGTGGCTCCAGGACTTCTGGCATTGCCAAGTTTCTTTAGTGAGAATGCTCCGAGTAATATTCTCCATGCTGCGATTGCCAGTGCCATTGCCTTTGTAATAGCTTTTATCGCTGAGTTATTCCTTGGTGTAACAGAAGAATAGAGAGGTGTAGGATGCCATTTGCGAAAGATTTTTTATGGGGCGGGGCGACCGCTGCTAATCAGATCGAAGGCGCTTTTGATATGGACGGCCGCGGTCTGACCACGATGGATACTCTGACAGTAGGGGATTTTGACCATCCTCGCTGCATTACTTATCAGACTCTTGAAGGAAAAATTGAAAAGTCCGAACGTCTGTCTGCAATTCCAGCCAGCTCCGTCGGATACATTGATACGGGAGAGTTTTATCCTTCACACACAGGGATTGACTTTTACAATCACTACAAAGAGGATATTCGGCTCTTCGCGGAAATGGGCTTTAAAGCTTACCGAATGTCCCTTTCTTGGACACGGATTTTTCCGACAGGCACGGAAGACACCCCCAATGAATCAGGTCTGGCTTTCTATGACAAGGTGTTTGACGAATGTCTGAAATACGGCATCGAGCCGGTTGTGACTCTGTGTCACTTTGACATGCCACTCTACTTGGCGGATCATTTTGACGGCTGGTCTGACAGGAAGGTGATTGATTTTTTCAACCATTACTGTGAAACCGTCTTTACCCACTACCGCCATAAAGTCAAATATTGGCTGACTTTTAATGAAATCAATGTGCTACGCTCCTGGCTGCAGATGGGCATTCATCAAAATGATGAGCAGACCAAATATCAGGCTCTGCACCATATCTTTTTGGCCTCTGCCCAAGCTGTCAAGCTCTGTCATGCCATCATTCCCAATGCTCAAATCGGTAATATGGTCATGTACGCTCCAAGTTACGCGATGACTGCTAAGCCCGAAGATGTGATGGAAAACATTCAGTACCAACGTAAGGTTGAATTTTATCTGGATGTGCAGGTCAGAGGTTACTATCCAGCCTATAAACTCAAGGAATTTGAGCGAAATGGGATTGAACTTGCCATGGAAGAAGGCGATCTATCTCTTTTGAGAGAAGGAACCGTTGATTTTATCAGTTTCAGCTACTATATGTCGACCATGTCAACGATAGATACCAGCGTTCCCAAAACACCAGGAAATAATGTCATGGCTTACAAAAATCCCTATCTGAAAACATCAGAATGGGGCTGGTCTCTGGATCCGCTTGGGCTGCGCATTGCCCTTTGCCAGATGTACGACCGCTATCATGTTCCGCTCTTTATCGTTGAAAATGGTTTGGGGGCTGTAGACAGATTAGAAGCAGACGATAGTATTCAAGATGATTATCGGATTGATTATCTGCGGGAGCATATCAAGGCAATGAAGGATGCCGTTGAGCTAGATGGCGTTGAATTGATGGGTTATACCTCTTGGGGCTGCATTGATTTGGTTGCTTGGTCAACAGGCGAGATGAAAAAACGCTATGGATTTATTTATGTAGATGTGGACGATAGAGGACAGGGTAGTTTTAAACGGCTGAAAAAGAAGTCTTTTGACTGGTATAAAGAGGTAATTCGGACAAATGGAGAGAAAATCTGATATTCTTTCTATTTTAGACCTACATGTCATCAGCTTCGATTTTTTCCACTGTCCGATAGACAGTGGAAAGTTGCGGATAAAGGGAATGTGCTTCTATCTTGTGTGGTTTCATCTGGTTTGAGTATAAATTAAAAGAGGGGATGCAATGGAAATAATTCTTTATACACTGATTGTACTGTTTGCGACAGCTTTAGGAGCTGTGACAGGAGCCGGAGGCGGCGCTATTATCAAACCAGTTTTTGATTTGGTTGGAATGGATACCGCCGGTACCATTAGTGTTTATTCAACGATTGCTGTTTTTTCTATGTGTCTCTCCTCTATTTACAAACACTCAAAAAGCGGAATTGTTTTACAGAAAAAAATCATGCTTGGACTATCTATTGGTTCTTTAGCAGGCGGTTTACTGGGGGACACTGTCTTTAAAGTAGTCACAGACAGCATTCCTAACGAGCGAGTCACATTCATCCAGTCTATCTTTCTTTTTTTAGTACTATTTTCTGTTCTGATTTTTACACGCTTCAGTGAAAGGATACCTAAAGCGAAGTGGCGAAATCTTTTCTTTTCATTGGCTGCAGGTTTTGCTGCGGGGCTTATTTCGGTCTTTTTGGGTATCGGCGGCGGGCCTCTGAACATTATCATACTGATGGGCTTTATGTCCTATTCCGCGAAGGAGTCGGTTCCCTACTCTATCGCCATGATTTTCTTTGCTCAGATTCCAAAAATTCTCAAACTACTTCTGCAGCCACATCTATACTCTTTTAATCTGACACTCATTCCCTTGATTGTCATAGCGGCAGTGGTTGGTGGTAATATCGGTACCCATCTCAATCATCACTTTAACGAAAAACAAGTTACCAATATGTACACTTTGATGATGCTAGGGTTACTGCTAACTTGTTTAACCAATATTATCAGTAATTTTTAAATGAAAGTTCCTACCAATTAGAGCTGTCCAAATTATCAAAAATAAATAAAGTATACGAAAACCACTTGAATGCTCCTTTAGCAATAGAAAAGTCGTAAAAAAGGTTTTACGACTTTGTTTACATTCTGAAAGCAACAGCGTAAATTCCGTTGCTTTTTTATTTATCTTGGAGACGTTTTTACCTCAAGATATTTTTAATTTTATATTAATCCAAACCTATACGGTGGAAAATATCATCCACGCGCTTAGTATAGTAAATTGGGTTAAAAATGTCGTCAATTTCCTCTGGTGTTAAACGAGAGGTCACAGCTTCATCAGCTTCTAGTAACGGACGAAAATCTGTTTGATTGTCCCAAGAATAAGCCGTCTTTGGCTGTACCAAGTCATAAGCCTCTTCACGTGTCATGCCTTTTTCAATCAAGCTCAGCATAACGCGCTGGCTGTAAATAAGACCAAAAGTTGAGTTCATATTGCGGCGCATATTTTCAGGGAAAACAGTCAGATTCTTAACGATATTGCCAAAGCGATTAAGCATATAGTCAATCAGAATCGTCGTATCAGGTGTGATGATACGCTCCGCTGAAGAATGCGAAATATCACGTTCGTGCCAGAGAGACACATTTTCATAAGCCGTCACCATGTGACCGCGAATGACACGAGCCAGACCTGTCATGTTTTCAGAACCAATCGGGTTGCGTTTGTGAGGCATAGCAGAGCTGCCTTTTTGCCCCTTGGCAAAGAACTCTTCTACTTCACGTTGCTCAGATTTTTGCAGACCACGGATTTCAGTCGCCATACGCTCGATTGATGTAGCAATACTAGCAAGTACCGCAAAATACTCAGCGTGCAGGTCACGTGGCAGGACTTGCGTTGAAATTTCTTGCGCACGGATGCCTAACTTATCACAGACATATTTTTCCACAAATGGCGGAATGTTGGCAAAGTTTCCAACTGCACCTGAAATTTTACCTGCTTCCACACCAGCGGCAGCATGTTCAAAACGCTCAATGTTGCGCTTCATTTCACTGTACCAAGTCGCGAGCTTGAGCCCAAAAGTCGTAGGCTCCGCATGCACCCCATGAGTACGTCCCATCATGATGGTAAACTTGTGCTCACGCGCCTTGTCCGCTACGATGTTGAGGAAATGATCCAAATCTTTGCGAATGATGTCGTTTGCTTGCTTGTAGAGATAACCATAGGCTGTATCCACTACATCAGTAGACGTCAAGCCATAGTGAACCCACTTGCGCTCTTCGCCAAGCGTTTCAGATACTGCACGAGTAAAGGCCACCACATCGTGGCGGGTTTCCTGCTCAATTTCCAAAATGCGGTCAATATCAAAGTCTGCATTAGCACGGATTTTAGCCACATCTTCCTTAGGAATCTCACCTAGCTCAGTCCAAGCCTCATCAGCTAAAATTTCCACCTCAAGCCAAGCACGGTACTTATTTTCCTCAGTCCAAATGTTCGCCATCTCAGGGCGAGAGTAACGGTTGATCATGTTATTGTTTCTCCTTAAATTTTATCTACCTGATAGTATTGATGAAATGACACCACCTAAAGTACCTGATATTATATCTTTAATAAATTGTTGATCAAAGAACGAAGCATTTTCTTTAACAATTATAGTAAATTCAGTCTCCTTATTTTTATCAGATGCAGCAAGTAACTTCTTTAAAATTTCAACAGATTGTTCAGATAGAACTGAAGAATTATTAACAATCTGTTGAAGTTGTTTAGAAAGTTCTGACCATGGAAACTCAATATTCATATTAGATTTTTCTAAAATAGAATCTGTAACAATATTCGAGTTAATATTATTATCCCCTTTAAGGGTAATATTATTATCTGAACCAAAATCATTCCCAATTAAATTATCATTACCTGATACAATTGTTTTATATGAACCTGTTTCAAAAATATTTTGTTCCCCACCAATTTGTTGGTGTTTTATATCAATAAAAGTAACCTGATTTTTATCACCAAAAGATTTTTTAATTACTTCATATACTTTATCTCGAAATTTTTCTTCCTTAAAAAACAAATAAGAACTTTTACTGGACCCTAAATTGAATTCTATGTAATATTTTGTTGTGAGATGTTTCTCGTAACGTTTGTATACAATATAGCAATACAAAGCTAAAAAAACAATCGGAATTATATTCGGGACAAAATCTATCGGAAACATTATTAACATTACAATTACAAAAACTATTTCTTTCCAAGAAATCCTAAAATTCAATGTTGCTTTTGTCATCATAGAAATATTATCTATCTGAATAACATCATTTTGAGTAGCTATTGCATGTTCTTTTATGCTAAGAGTATCAGTTTCAATAGTATTATTTTCATTATTAAATATATCTAAAATCATTATTCTTCTTTCTCCTAAAATTCCTCTTTCCCTATCGCTACCGATGGATAATGCTCTAAGGTGTTCAAGTCTGTATCCAGTGGCAGGTCATAGATTGCTAGGTAGTCTGCTGGGTACTGTTTTTGCAGCTCCTCATATTTGGCTTGGATTTTGTCAGCGTCTTTGCTGGCAAAGAGCACTTCAACGATTCCTGCTTTTCCATTTTCAATAAAGGCATGAACAATGATTTGAATCATAACAAACTCCTCTAAAAATCTATTCCCTCACCTAGTTCTCTCACCTCATCTGGCCCTTCACTAAACAGGGTCACATGTCCCATCTTGCGGTTGTGTTTAGCTTCTTCTTTGCCATAGAAATGAAGGTGGGCGCTAGGGTGTTCTGCGACGTACTGTGCAGCTTTTTCCATGTGCTGACCAAGAACATTGAGCATGACGGCTGGGGCATGAAGGGTCACTTCTGGCAGGGGCTGACCCAAAATACCCAAGATATGAGTATCAAACTGTGAGAAATCACAGGCTTCGATAGAATAATGCCCTGAATTATGCGGGCGCGGTGCGATTTCATTGACCAAAATCTGGCTGCCAGCCACAAACATCTCTATACATAGTGTACCAGAAAGTTGGACTTCTGTGGCAATTTTTCTTGCCATTTGCAGCGCCTTGTCCGCTAAATCTTGGGAAATCCGCGCTGGGACAATCGTTTTAGAAAGGATATTGTTGCGGTGGATATTTTCCTGAACAGGAAAAAGAGTCAAATCCGTGCCATTTCCAGACACAATAACCGATATTTCCATGCTGAAGGGGACAAAATCTTCCAACACGCAAAGAGTCTTGTCTGCTAAATCACGCGCAGTCGCTAAACTCTCCTCGTCTCTAATGACGACTTGACCGTGACCGTCGTAGCCACCCGTTGCTGTCTTTAGTACACGCTTGACAGAAAAATCATAATTTCCCAAGTCTGAAGACGAGCGAATGACGCGATAAGGAGCCAAATTCACGCCTGTGCTTGAAAGAAACTCTTTCTCGTGTACTCGGTTTTGAGAGATACGTAGCAGCCTCGTTCCTTGTGGCAAATCTGCCAAATCAGCTACCGCATCTAGGCTGTCCGCATCGACATTTTCAAATTCATAAGTCAGGACATCACAGCGCTCAGCCAATTGACGAAGAGCCGCCACATCATTATAAGGGGCAACGATGACCTCGCTGACACGAGCAGCTGGACAATTAGCAGCTGGATCTAGTGTAATGACCTTGTGACCTCGATAAATTGCAGCAATCGCCATCATTTGCCCTAATTGACCGCCACCGATAATTCCGATCGTTTTAGTTGAGTTCATTGCTAGACTCCTCAGCAATCTTTCCTTGTTTTTCTGTAAAGTCAGCCAGTGCTTGAGCGATTTTAGCATCTTCAACAGACAGCAAGCGCAAAGCAAAGAGCGCTGCATTAGTTGCGCCTGCTTCGCCGATAGCCATCGTTGCCACAGGCACGCCACCCGGCATTTGCACAATAGAGTAAAGCGAGTCCACTCCGCTCAAAGCACGAGATTTGACAGGCACACCGATAACCGGCAACGTTGTTTTAGCTGCTACCATACCAGGCAGGTGAGCTGCACCGCCAGCACCTGCAATGATAACCTTGATTCCACGTACGCGTGCTTCCTCAGCATATCGGAACATAAGGTCTGGCGTACGGTGAGCTGAGACCACCTTTTTTTCATAAGCGACACCGAAGTCCTCCAGAACTTGGGCTGCCTTTTTCATCGTTTCCCAGTCGGATTTGGAACCCATGATAATAGAAATAATTGGTTGCATAATTCTCCTTTTTTCAAACCTGCCTTAGGCTGTGTGAGGTCGTTGTGAGCTTTCTTGCGTGTGATGTTACACTTTTTCTCATCTTTTCTTAAAAGTCGAGGAAAGGCTAGCATCACATCTAAAAAATCTTCTTGACTACGTTTGTAGACCTTTGAGCTATAAATTTTCCTAAAATACCACAGCAATAGCAGACATAGTTTCATAACGACCTTTGGTCGCTTGAGCTAGCGTTATACTTTATGTAATTATATCTTCAGCATCAATAACTCTGTAGCCTCGTTTCTTTAATGCTTGCGCAAAAAGGCCACTGCCCTCTATTTTTCGACCAGTAAAACGACCATCGTAAATCTGATTGACACCGCAAGAGGGACTTCGGGACTGAAGAATAGCAAAGTCAATGTTTTTTTCAGCTAAGCTAGACAATGTGCGATCAATTCCTACTTGAAATTCTTTATCATAAAAATTCCCATTGACATCACATGGCCGCCCTTTTAAAATCTCTACTGGCTCTCTTGGAACTGGTAAACCGCCCGCAACTTCTGGGCACACTACTAAGACATCTTTATCCGCAACAAAGTCAATAACAGCTTGATTATAATTATTGCCTCCATTGTACTTGCAATTTTCTCCAAGCAAACAGGCACTAACTAGTATACATTTTTTATTTTTCAAGAGCCTTGCTCCCAATATCAGTTCTGTAGAACAGTCCAGCTGTGTCTTGTTTGTCGAGTTGGGCATAAATTTTTTCCTGCGCAGCCTGGACGCTGTCAGCTGTGGTGACTAGCATATAGACCCGTCCACCATTGGACAGCAGATCTTTGCCATTTTCATCAAACTTAGCCCCTGCATAGTAAGTGATGATGCCACCGTCGGTCTTTTCTGGCAGAACCACACCTTTTTCGTAGGCAAGTGGATAACCTTCAGAAGCCACGACAACGCCCAATGTCACACCGCTGTCCGCCCAGGTCATGTCCGGCTCCTTGCCCTCCAAAATGTCCGCGATATTCTGCGCAAAATCAGAGGTTAGGCGCGGCAGAATAACCTGCGTCTCAGGATCGCCAAAGCGAGCATTGAACTCAATGACCTTGGGTCCATCCGCAGTCAAAATAAGCCCCGCATAAAGCACGCCGAGGTAAGAGCGCCCTTCTGCTATCATACCTTTCAGTACCGGCTGGACAATAGTGTCAACCGACTGAGTAACTATCGCTTGCGACAGCTGTGGTACCGGTGCATAAGCGCCCATACCGCCTGTATTAGGGCCCTTGTCACCGTCATAAGCACGTTTGTGGTCCTGAGCTGTTGGCATGATGTAAAACTTATCACCATTAACAAAGGCAAAAAGAGAAAACTCTTCTCCTTCAAGAAATTCTTCAATAACTACACGCGCACCAGAATCGCCGAATTTATTGTCCAGCAACATTTCGTGCACTGCATCCACTGCTTGCTCCACAGTTTCGGCCACGACCACACCTTTTCCTAGCGCCAGACCATCTGCTTTGACCACAATGGGAGTACCTTGATTTTCGATATAGGATTTAGCTTTTTCAAAGTCTGAAAAAGTTTCGTAGCGTGCTGTCGGCACACCGTATTTTTTCATGATAGACTTGGCAAAATCCTTGGACCATTCCAGCTCAGCAGCTAGCCGAGTCGGTCCAAAAGCCTTGAGACCGGCGGCTTCAAAATCATCAACGATACCTGCAGCTAAAGCGTCATCTGGACCAATGAAAGTCCAAGCAATGCCATTTTCTTTGGCAAAGTCAATTAGCTTGGAATGTTCGGAAATTCCGATATTGACCAAATCCAGCCCATCAAGCGTCATCCCGTCATTTCCGGGAGCCACAAAGACCTGCTCCACCTGCGGAGATTCTAACAATTTCTTGGCAATAGCATGCTCGCGTCCACCTGAGCCAACAACCAAAAGTTTCATGATTATCCTCTTTGCGAATTATTTATATCAATTATACCACAAATGTTCGTTTATGCCTTTGTTTATCGTGAAATATTTCGATAACAATGAAATCTCGCTATCATTTTCTAATTTTTCAATCCAACTTACCATTTTTCTCATCTTTTCCCGAATAATCTAAATGGAACTATCCAAATTATTTATTCAAAGGAGATTTATGAAAAAATACAATCAATTATTTTTACTATCCAGCGCTGTGTTGAGCGTTTTTTCTGCTCAACTAACTGCTCAAGCCTCGGAAGCAGATAATGCTCAAAAAAGCTCAAATCCAGCAATTCTTGCTAGCAACATTACCGTCAATGTTTCTGGAAATACAGCTTCTATTAACTACACACGCTCACAGACACAAGTTCCTTACACCATTTACCACGCTGTTTGGTCTGATGAAAATGGGCAAGACGATATCAAATGGTATTCTGCGCCTCAGACACCAACTACAGCTATTGATTTGCGTCAGCACACTGGTTATGGAACCTTTCATGTTCACACTTATATCAATATCAATGGAAAAATGGTTGGTTTAAACGGAACGACTTTCAAAGTAGAAAAACCAACTAGCGGCACGGTTTCTACAACCGTTTTAGGAAAGACTGCTCAAATATCCTTTACTCGAAACAAAGATCAAACAAATGCCAATATTTTACACGCTGTTTGGTCTGACGAAAAAGGACAAGATGACATCAAGTGGTATACGGCAGGGCAAGACACAACAGAAATTGACTTATCCAATCATAAAGGATACGGTGTTTACCATGTTCATACTTATGAAAGTAAAAACGGAAAGATGATTGGATTAAATGGCACCACTTTTAACCTTGAAAAACCAAATCCTACTATTCAGACTAGCTTCCCTGAGCCTGGTATCATGGATATTCAGATCAAAAATGTTCCTAAAACAATCTACAAACTAACTGTTCCGGCTTGGTCTGACCGCAACGGACAGGATGATCTTCAATGGTATGCAGCTACTAAAAATCCTGATGGAAGCTACAATGTTAGAGTTGAGCTAAAAAAACACAACTATGACACAGGAACTTATCACATTCATCTTTACGGAGAAAGCTATGTCAAACCAGAGTTTACTGGCTTAGCTGGAATCACTGCCCAAGTTGATGCTGATAAATTGCCTTCTGAAGAAGAGCAAAAACCATTCTTCTCTGTTGAAAATATCAATCAAGAACAAGGGACTTATACCGTCAAAGTTAGTGAAACTTCAAAGTCCAAACCGATTCAATCTGTCCGAGTACCTATTTGGAGCACGAGCAATCAAAGCAATATCAAGTGGTATGCAGCCACTAATCACGGTGATGGAACTTTACGACAAGCTTTGATATTCGCAATCATCAAGTTTTGTCCGGAACGTACACCAATCATATTTATGTGAAATATAAAGACGGTAGCGAGCATAGTTACGCAACGGATTCGGTTGCTATGTCCACAGAAAAAATTAAAACCAAAGTATCTGTCAATAAGCGCTCAACTTATCTTTATGAGGTGACAGTGACAGATGCCTACGGTGACGGAACAATTACCCTACCGACTTGGTCTGAAGTCAACGGCCAAGATGATATTCAGTGGTACACCGCTACTAAAGCTGGAAATGGAATTTACAAATTCACAGTTGATACGCAAAAACACACTGGCAGTGGCCTTTTCCATACACATGTTTACCGCAATCTCAACGGTCAAATAATTGGACTAACAGGTACGAGCTATCAAGTAGAGAAGCCTGCTATCTCTTTCCAACCAAATTATGCCGCAGCAACGACTTATCCAAAAGGGCAATGCACTTGGGGCGCCAAAGCTCTTGCGCCTTGGGCTGGTAACTACTGGGGCAACGGTGGTGACTGGGCTGCTAGTGCCAGACGAGCTGGTTTTAAAACCGGTACAACTCCACAAGTAGGGGCTATTATTTGTTGGACAGACGGTAGTTACGGTCACGTTGGAGTTGTTACTCACGTTGCCTCAAACACACGCATTCAGATTCAAGAGGCCAACTACGCTGGAAAACAGTATATTGGCAACTTCCGCGGCTGGTTCAATCCTCATGCAGCTGGACAAGGAGCAGTTAGTTACATTTATCCAAAATAAGTCCCTCTGAACAACTTAAAAAACCTTGGAAAATCAATCCAAGGTTTTTATACTATTTTCAATGTCTAAAATGCCGTACGCCTGTAAACACCATGGCAATGCCGTATTTATCAGCCATGTCGATAGACTCTTGGTCACGGACGGAGCCACCTGGCTGGATGATTGCTTTGATCCCAGCAGCTGCGATTTCTTCAACGTTATCAGCAAATGGGAAGAAAGCGTCAGAAGCAAGAACAGCCCCGTCAAGGCGGTCTTTGGCTTGGTCAAGAGCGATACGAACAGAAGCGACACGATTGGTCTGACCCGGACCGACACCCAATGTCATGTGATCATTTGTCACGATGATACCATTCGATTTCACATATTTGATCGCTTTCCAAGCAAATTCAAGTGCTGTTTTTTCTTGGTCGTTTGGTTGTCGTTTGGTTACAACCTTCCAATCCGCTGGATTTTCTTCAATAACATCTTGGTTTTGAACCAAAAGCCCACCGACAACACCCGTGTATTCTTTTTCAACTTGGCTAGCTTCTTGAGCTTCAAATGGCAATTGAAGAATACGCAAATTTTTCTTCTTAGTTGTCAAGATTTCAAGGGCTTCTTCTGAATAACTTGGTGCAATGATGATTTCAAGGAAGATAGCGTGCATTTTCTTAGCTGTTGCGGCGTCAACTTCACGATTCAGCACAACAATACCACCAAAGATTGAAACTGGGTCTGATTCATAAGCGTAGTCCCAAGCTGTTTCAATATCATCAGCTTGTCCGATACCACACGGATTCATGTGTTTAAGGGCAACAACAGTGGGACGGTCTTTGAAATCACGGATAATGCGGATTGCAGCGTCAGCGTCACGGATGTTGTTAAATGACAATTCTTTACCATTCAATTGTTTAGCAGAAGCAATTGAGTAATCTGTTGGCAAAGCTTTTTGGTAGAAATCAGCGTCTTGTTGAGGGTTTTCACCATAGCGCATTGGTTGTTTCAAATCGTAAGTGATTGTGAGTTTTTCAGGTTTTGTTTCACCAATTTGTTTTGTGAAATATTCTGCAATTAAAGCGTCATAAGCTGCTGTATGACGGAAAACTTTTGCTGCCAGGCGCCTACGAGTTTCAAAGTTTGTTTCACCATTAGCTGACAATTCATCCAAAACAACAGCGTAATCAGCTGGGTCAACGACAACTGTAACACTAGCATGGTTTTTAGCAGCAGAGCGAAGCATGGAAGGACCACCGATATCAATATTTTCAACCGCATCAGCGTAAGTCACATCTGATTTCAGAATAGTTTCTTTGAATGGGTAAAGGTTAACCACAACAAGGTCAATCAATTCAATGTGGTTATCTTTTGCGGCTTGAAGATGACTGTCAAGATCGCGACGAGCCAAAAGGCCGCCGTGAATATTTGGATGAAGTGTTTTCACACGACCGTCCATCATTTCTGGGAAGCCCGTTACATCATCAATGGCGATAGTATCAACGCCTGCTTTATCAAGCGTAACTTTTGTTCCGCCAGTTGAGATAATATCCCAACCAAGTTTTTTTAATTCTTGAGCAAATTCAACAATGCCCGCTTTGTCTGAAACACTGATTAGTGCACGTTTTGTCATTTCAGTCCTACTTTCTACTTCTTTTTGTAAAATATAAACCACTAAATAGCAATACTGGCAATAAGCCCGATAGAATAAGCCAAGCAAAGGCGTAACGGATTTTCAAGATTACCAAATAAGTACATTTACTATAAAGGCAACGACAATAAAAGTTAATACAAACACCAAAATCTTTTTTATCATCATAATCTCCTTATAAGGCAGCATACTAATAGCTAACTACGCTATCAAATACACGGACTACTTTTTCTTAACTCCTAAGCTCTCCAAAACATCTGGATAGAGTTTATACTCTGCTTCATGAATGCGAGCTTCAAAACTGTCAATGGTATCATCAGCCAGACGAGGCACACGAACTTGTTTAATCACTTTTCCCGTATCAACACCATTGTCAACCCAGTGAATGGTAACACCAGATTGGTCAACACCTGCTTCCCAAGCATCATCAATACCATGAGCCCCTGGAAATTCTGGCAGATAAGCTGGGTGAATATTGATGATACGACCTTCGTAAGCTGCTAGCAAAGTCGGACCAACAATCTTCATATAACCAGCTAGGCAAACCACATCAATATCATATTTTTCAAGCAAAGTAACAATAGCTTCTTCGTAAGCTGCTTTATTATCAAACTCTTTGAGTTCAAAAGCATGAGCTGTCACACCGAGTTTTTCTGCACGTTCTAAGACATATGCATCTCGGTGGTCTGAAAAGACAAATTCAACTGGAAATTGCTCCGCAATGACTTGAAAATTTGACCCATTACCACTCGCAAAAACGGCAATTTTTTTCATAAATTCGATACAAAGGGACGTTTCGGCTTGCCGAAAATCTTCGTAGAAAATAGGAAATAGATGAAGAGTGCTCGCACACAAATCTGTTTATCTTTTTTCCTAGAAAATTAGTCCCGTGTTCAGTTCAGCAAATAAACCGAACACTCCTTTCCTCAATCTTTCTATGCAAAATGTGCTACTTCATCACCACACTTGCATCAGCTTTTTTAACAATACGACCAAGTTCGTAAACTGGTTCGTCAAGCAATTCTTTCACGCGCTCAACCTTATCAGGGCTAACTGCCAACATCAAACCAATACCCATGTTGAAGATTTCAAACATTTCTTCGTGTTTGATGCTGCCATATTTTTCAAGAGCTTTGAAAATTGGAAGAACCGGAACTTTATCCTCTTCGATTTCAGCAGCTAAATCATCCGCAAACATCCGTGGAACATTTTCAACGAAGCCGCCACCAGTGATGTGAGCAATACCGTTAACCAATTCTTCTTTGATAAGCGGAAGCACCGCTTTGACATAGATACGTGTTGGTTCAAGCAGCACTTCTTTCAATTTTTTGCCTTCAAGTTCTGGAAGTACTTCTTCACCTGTGTAATCAGCAAAGACACGACGGACAAGCGAATAACCGTTTGAGTGAATACCGCTGGAAGCAAGTCCAAGAAGAACATCACCATCAGAAACTTTTGACCCGTCAATGATTTGGTTTTTTTCAGCGACACCAACCGCAAAACCAGCTAAATCATAGTCGTCTTCACCATACATACCAGGCATCTCAGCCGTTTCGCCACCGATAAGAGCTGCACCAGATTGAACACAACCTTCCGCAACACCTGCAACGACTTGTTCAAGCTTTGCAGGTTCATTTTTACCCGTAGCAATGTAATCTAGGAAGTAAAGCGGCTCTGCCCCAGCTGCAATGATGTCATTGACACACATGGCAACACAGTCTTGACCGATTGTATCGTGTTTATCATATTTGATGGCAAGCATGAGTTTTGTTCCCACACCATCAGTTCCTGAAATCAAGACAGGCTCTTTGACATCCAGCTGGGACAAATCAAACATCCCACCGAAGCCACCGAGAGCCCCCAGAACACCAAGACGCTCCGTACGCGCCACATGTTTCTTAATCCGAGCAACAACCTCGTATCCCGCCTCAACATCAACACCAGATTGAGCGTAAGCATTTTTTGTCATAATATTTTTCTCCTTTTGGGAAATAGCAGAGCTATTAAACAGTTCTATTTATTTTCATTAACTTCATGAATATAGAAGCTTGTTTTTTCTTCTAAGCTCTTGAGGTAAGGTTTTTCGTAATCGTAAAGTGGTGTTGGATACTTACCGTCAAAGTAAGCCACACACAAACCACCATTAGGCGCATCTGTATCCAGACCGATTGATTCAATCAAACCGTCAATTGACAAGTAAGTCAAGCTATCAGCACCGATAATCTCACAAACTTCATCTTTAGTGTGGTTAGCTGAAATCAATTCACGACGATTTTGAATATCGATACCGTAGAAACATGGGTATTTCAATTCTGGACTACCGATTGCCACATGAACTTCTGTCGCACCAGCTTCACGAAGCAAACGAACGATACGGCGTGATGTAGTTCCACGCACGATAGAATCATCAACCATGACCACGCGCTTACCTTTAACAACACCAGATACGGCTGAGAGCTTCATGCGAACACCTTGCTCACGCAAATCTTGTGTCGGTTGAATGAAAGTACGTTGTGTGTACTGATTTTTCACCAAGCCCATTTCATTTGGGAGACCTGATTCTTCAGCAAATCCCATTGCTGCTGAAAGTGATGAATTCGGCACCCCAACAACGATATCTGCTTCATGCTGGAATTCCTGTGCCAGACGCTTTCCCATATTTTTACGGGCGGTGTGGACATTAACACCGTAAATATCACTGTCAGGCCGTGCAAAATACACGTATTCCATCGAGCAAATGGCAAGCTGAGTGTCCGTCGTGTAGGTATCGTACTGAATGCCATTGTCATCAATGATAACAAGTTCTCCTGGTTTTACATCACGAACCCATTTAGCACCAACCACTTCAAAGGCACACGTTTCACTTGCAACCACCCAAGCCCCATTTTTCGTCTGACCGATTGATAAGGGACGAAATCCGTTCGGGTCAAGCGCAGCAATCAATTTATCTTCTGTCATCAAAAGGTAAGCAAAGCCACCTTTGACAGTGTTCAACGCTTCTTTGACTTTACCGATAAATTCAGGATTATGGCTACGGCGAATCAAATGCATTAGAATTTCAGTATCAGATGAGGCATTAAAAATCGCTCCTTGGTCCTCCAGTTCTTTTTTCAGCGACAAAGCATTTGTCAGATTTCCATTATGACAAAGGCCAAACTGTTCATCTGTAAAATTGTAAAGAAATGGCTGAATGTTGTTAATAGAAGCCGAGCCTGCTGTCGCATAGCGAACATGTCCAATTGCAGCATACCCGGTCAATTTTTCCAAATCGGCAGGATTTTTAAATACTTCTGAAAGTAGACCTGTATTACGGTACTGAAGAAGTTTGCCCTTATCGTTTGTCACGATACCAGCACCTTCCTGACCGCGGTGTTGAAGACTATGGAGTCCAAAATAAGTCACTTGAGCAGCTTGAGGATGTCCCCAAATCCCAAAAACTCCACATTCTTCATTAAGAGATTTCACTTCGTATGTCACTGACATTTCCTCTTATTTTTCTGTCATTTTTATGTTCAATCATTATCAAAAGAATCCGAAATCATAGTTTCTTTTGATATTTGACGAGTATTATTCCCCTGTAAAGTATTTCACAGCGCTACGGAACAAGTGTTGGTCTTTATTTCCTGGGATATTTTGGAAAAGACCGTCTTCCCAGCGTTCTGAATGTCCCATTTTACCAATGATTTGACCGTTCTTGCTGGTAATCCCTTCAATCGCATTAATAGAACCGTTTGGATTGTATTTAGAATCCATACTTGGTTTACCGTCAAAGTCAACATATTGGCTGAAGATTTGTCCATTATCACGAAGTTCTGCAAATTCTTCATCTGTTACGACGAATTTACCTTCACCATGTGATACTGGAATAGCATGAACGTCATCCACTTCAACACCAAGAAGCCAAGGTGAATTCGTATTGGCAATACGTGTTTCAACCATTTTCGCCACGTGTTGGTTAGCATCATTGTAGAAAAGAGTTGGGCTTGTTTCAGTCGCGTCTTCAAAGTTACCGTATGGAAGAAGACCTGATTTCACAAGTGCTTGGAATCCATTACAGATACCGATGATAAGGCCACCTTTTTCAATAAAGCTGTCAATAGCTGCGCGGACTTTTTGGTTCAACAAGATGTTGACAATGAATTTAGCCGAACCGTCTGGTTCATCAGCAGCTGAGAAACCACCTGCAAAGAAGATGATGTTAGCTTTACTGATATTGTCAACCATTGTGTCAACAGATGCTTCAATAGCTGCTTCATCAAGTGTTACAAATGGTACCAAGTTAACTTTTGCACCTGCTTGTCCAAAGGCTTTAGCTGAATCGTACTCTGAGTTTGTACCAGGGAAGACTGGAATGTAAACAAGCGGCTCTGCCACTTTCTTACTTGCTTTAATGACAGCATCGGAAGCAACTGCTGGAACATCTTCGAGTTTTGTACTTTGTTCAAATTCAGTTGGGTAAACATCTTCGAGTTTGCTTTCAAAGGCTGACAAAAGTTTATCGCCCGCAAGGTTGACACCGTTGACAGTAAGTGTAAAGTCAGCTGTAGTTTCACCGATTTTGCTAGCTTCAGCGATTTCTTCAGTAGATGTAAAGATAAAGCCACCGAGTTGTGCTGTCAAGCTAGTCGCAAGCTCTGCCAATTCTACTTTAGCACCGATATGGTTACCAAAAGCAGCAAGTGCCAAACTTTCCACCACACCACCGTATTTAACAGCTGAAGCTGATGTGATAGAATGTGCTTTTTGAATCGCTTCAAATTTAGCAAAGTTAGCTTTAATCAAGTCAAAATCGATGTCTTGTGAAATAGCTTGCCCTGGAATGTAGTAAATGTATTCACCAGCTGTTTTAAATTCTGGCGAAAGAACATTACGACTATCAGCCGTTGTCACACCAAAGGCAACCAATGTTGGTGGTACTGTCAATTCTTCAAAGGTACCAGACATTGAATCTTTACCACCGATTGATGGTAAACCTAGTTGTAATTGTGCTTCGATTGACCCAAGAAGGGCTGAAACTGGTTGTCCAAAGCGTTCAGCTTGTTTATCCATACGTTGGAAATACTCTTGATAAGAAAAGCGTGCTTTAGACCAATTCGCACCAGTTGCGACCAAACGAGCTGTTGCTTCAATAACAGCGTAAGCTGCACCATGATAAGGTGACCACTCTGCAATATAAGGATTGAATCCCTGTGCCATAACTGACGCTGTTGTTGTTACACCGTTTTGAACAGGAAGTTTTTGAACTGAACTTTCTGTTGGTGTGATTTGATAACGACCACCAATCGGATGATTGACCGTTGAACGACCAACAGAGCTATCAAAGATGGTTTGTAAACCTTTTTGACTAGCGTGATTAAGGTCAGAAAGAGCATTTACAGTATCAGATTCAAGTGTCGCAGCTGAGGTGGTACGTTGTTCTGGCATGTCAACTTGACTGTCAACAACATTAGCATCAACCACCACGCGCACACCGTTTGTATCAAGGAAACGACGTTCAATATCAACGATTGTTTGACCATTCCAAGTCATAACAAGATTTGGTTTTTCAGTAACTGTGGCAACCACTACCGCGTCAATATTTTCTTTATAACATTCAATGATAAAAGCATCAACATCTTTGGGACGAACCACAACAGCCATCCGTTCTTGTGATTCAGAAATAGCAATTTCAGTTCCGTTAAGCCCTTGGTATTTAAGTGGCACTTTGTCCAAGTCAATTTCAAGACCATCTGCCAATTCACCAATAGCCACACAGACGCCGCCAGCACCAAAGTCATTTGATTTCTTGATGAGACGAGTGACATTGCCATTGCGGAAAAGACGTTGAATCTTACGTTCTTCAATGGCATTCCCTTTTTGAACTTCTGCGCCAGCTGTTTCAACAGATTCAACGGTTTGAACCTTAGATGATCCTGTGGCTCCACCAATACCGTCACGGCCTGTTTTACCACCGAGAAGAATAACCACATCACCAGCTTCTGGTTTTTCACGAACAACATTCCCTTTAGGAGCTGCACCGACAACGGCACCAAGTTCCATACGTTTAGCGACGAATCCTGGGTGGAAGTATTCTTTAACGTAAGTTGTGGCAAGACCGATTTGATTCCCATATGAAGAATAACCATGTGCCGCTGTCTTAGAAATCACTTGCTGCGGCAATTTGCCGGCACGCGTCTCAGCAATCGGTGTTGTAATATCACCAGTACCTGAAATACGCATTGCTTGATAAACATAAGAACGTCCTGACAATGGGTCGCGGATTGCACCACCGATACACGTTGCGGCACCACCAAATGGTTCAATTTCTGTTGGGTGATTGTGTGTTTCATTCTTGAACATCAAAAGCCATGGTTCTTTAACACCGTTCACATCAACTTCGATTTCAACCGAACAAGCATTGATCTCGTCTGATACTTCCATGTCATCCAAACGGCCATTGGCACGCTCGTAACGACCAAAAATAGTTGCCATATCCATAAGCGTTTGCGGCTTTTCAGAACGTCCAAGTTCATCACGCATAGCAATATATTTATCATAAGTTGCCTGTAATTGTTTTTGGAATTTAGACGCTGAGAAGTCAATATGCTTCAGCTCAGTTTCAAAAGTTGTGTGGCGGCAATGGTCTGACCAGTAAGTATCCAACACTTTCAATTCTGTTTCCGTTGGCACGCGCCCGATGGATTTGAAATAATCTTGGATGAAGACAAGGTCATCCACTTCCATTGCCAAACCTTGCTCAGTTTTATAATTAGCAAATTCAACTGCTGTATAAGTCTTGAAGAAATCAAGATTTGGAATCGTTTTGTCCGACTCTGAAAATGCTTGCGGTGCAATTCCTGTCGTAATATCTTTAAAACGAGAATCTACTGGATTAAGAAGATAATTCTTAACCGCATCAAGTTCAGCAGTATCAATATCTTTGTTAACAAGATAAAGTTGAGCCGTATTAACTGTTACATCATTACTGCTGCCAAGAAGGAGTAATGCTTCTTGTGATGAAGCCGCACGCTGATCAAATTGACCTGGAAGTGATTCGATGGCAAAGAAAGCATAGTTAGCAAGTTCAGCAACCACATCACTTTCAGCCAAAATAGTATCAGTTACCTGTTCAGAGAAGATGTGCTTTTCAGCACGCTCAAAAAGCGAATTTGCCAAACCAAACACATCATACACTTGAATAATACGCAAATCGGTCAAACTCGTTAATTGAAGATTGTGTTTGAGTTCTTTAACAAGCGCCTGAGCCTTAATGTTAAAATTTGATTTTTTCTCAACGAAAATTCGTTTATTCATTTTTTACCCTTTTTAGAATTCTTCTTTCTACTTAATTAGAAATCACAGTTTTTAGTTAAGCCCTTTGAGTTTTTTAAGGACAACTTCGTAAACATCTGTCAAACTACCTAAATCACGGCGAAAAACATCTTTATCCATGTGATGACCTTCAGCATCCCAAAGACGGCAGTTATCTGGTGAAAATTCATCCGCAAGAATAATTTTGCCATCTTTGTCCTTCCCAAATTCCAATTTGAAATCAATCAAATTAAGACCAATTTGGCTGAACCAATCTTTCAAAAGTTCATTAATACGACGTGTTTCTGCTTTAATATAAGCAATATCTTCATCACTTGCAATACCAAGGAATTTTACGTGCTCATCATTGATAAATGGGTCATCCAAATCATCATTTTTATAGTAAAATTCAACGATTGGAGTATCTAATTCAATACCTTCTTCTACCCCAAAACGTTTTGAGAATGAGCCTGCAGTGACATTACGCAAAACAACTTCAAGTGGAATGATATCCACTTTTTTATTCAATTGTTCGGTTTCTGACAATTGTTTAACAAAGTGAGTTGCCACACCTGATTCATTCAATTTCGTAAAAATGAAAGATGAGATTTGATTATTAAGAACACCCTTTCCTTTAATCGTCTCTTTACGAGCGCCATTAAGCATGGTCGCTTGGTCTTTGTAATGTGCAATAATAAGATTTTCATCATCTGTCAAAAATAAATCTTTAGCTTTTCCCGAATATAACAAATCACCTGTCATTTTAATATTCGCCTTTCACGTTTTTCTGACTTAAGTCTATCATATTCAAAAAGGATTTTCAAGAAAATGCCGTACAATATTCGCAAACATCAAAAAAACAGCTGGGGTTTCAACTGTTTTCTCATATTTTCTTTATTTAGTCAATAAAAAGTTCGTTTTTATGCTTTCTTCAAATTTTTCTGCACGCAAGCGACAACATCACTCACATTCTTCAACTCATCTATATCTTCGTCTGAAATTTCAATACCAAATTCATCCTCCACAGTTAGAATAAATTCCATCAAATCAACAGAATCTGCCTGCAGGTCATCTTTCAAACTAAGTGTTTGAGAAACTTGAAATTCCTTTCCACGACTTTCCTGAATAATCTCTACAATTTTTTCGTAAATTTCTTGTTCTGTCATTTTGCCTCTCCCGAAAATTCATTTACTGCTTTTCCTACAACATCTGTTTCTAACATTGTACGAATTTGACGAATCGTGCTGTAAACCGCTTTTGCATCACTCGCTCCATGTGTTTTAACAACAGGTGCTTTCACTCCAAACAAAACAGCACCGCCTACATCAGAATAATTTAAACTACTCTTCAAAGACTTTAGACTGTCTTTCAGTAACATTGCACCTAGTTTTGCTTTCCAGCCACCATCTAAAATAGATTTTTTAAGCTGGCTCATAATCCCCATGGCTGTTCCCTCCATGGCTTTCAACACAGCATTACCTGTAAATCCGTCCGCTACCACAACATCTGCTACATGATCCATTAAATCACGCGCTTCCACATTTCCAATAAAATTTAGCGAGGAGTCCGCTGCTAACAAATCATACACTTCCTTACGAAGCGGATCACCCTTGCTCGCTTCTGTTCCATTGTTTAAAAGCCCTACGCGTGGTTGTTTGATTCCACGTACATTTTCAGCATAAAATGACCCTAAAATAGCATACTGATGCAAATGATGAGCTGTATTTTCCGCATTAGCCCCCAAATCCAACATATCAAAGCCTTTGCCATCTGTCGTTGGTAACGTAGACATCAATCCCGGACGATCAATATTCTTGATACGGCCAACAATGAAGAATCCCGCGGCCAAGAGTGCGCCAGTATTCCCCGCTGAAAGAACGGCATCAGCTTCTCCGTCCTTTACTGCTTTTGCCGCTAGCACCATGCTGGCATTTTTCTTCTTGCGAATTGCTTTAGTTGGCTCATCGTCCGAGTTGATTTTTTCATCCGTATGAACAATGCGAACTCGCTCACTTGCCTTTAAATACTGCTTGATTTTTGCTTCATCTCCATAAAGGATGACTTCAATATCCGAAAAATCGTTCAGTGCTCGATTAACCCCCTCTACGACAGATTGTGGAGCATAATCGCCACCCATGGCATCAATTGCTATTTTTTTCATTTCGACTCCTTGTTCTTTAAAATTTCTCCCCAGTCTCCCAGAGAATCAATAAATTTTTTGGGCTTTAGATGAATCCCAACATATTCTTCATAAATTTGATCAATCACTTTTCGTAATTGTCGTTTTAACTCAGGATTCAAAGAAATAGTCTCCAATTCACTATATTGAACCGCTTGAAATTGGTCTAATAAATAAGGAATGTTGGGATCCAAATGACTCCGTCGCTCGTCCTTGTCGTAATGCTCCGGACATAAAACGCCGTTATAAGTAAAAGAAAAATCAAACGGTAATCCTATTCGGTGGCAAAAGCAGCATTCATGGAAATTCAAAGAAACACCAAAACGTGACAAAATTTGAATTTCAAAAATATTGGTCAGCACCTCATAATCCAAGCCCTGCTCCATCAATTCCAACGTTTTTTGCAAAAAAGCAAAGAGAGCCGAATCTATTTCATTATCCTGAATACTGGCGTCTGCCAGAGCTACCACATAAGTTGCATAAGCCATTGTAAACAAATCATGATTGATATGCTGGAAAGTCGTAACCTCTTGATAATCATCGATATAACTCAAACCGTCATCATTTATTTTCATCAAAAAATCGGCCACTACCAATGGTTGGACAACCGGATTCAACTTAGAATTTCTAGCATGTTTCACGAAAAACATTCGCTTACCAGCCTGCTCTGTGAAAATTTTGACCAGCTTATCATTTTCTCGGAAATTACGATTATAGAGAACCAAACCTTTACTTGTGATGGATTTCAGCATACTCCTCCATATATTCCTCAAGCCGCTTCATAGCTTCTTTTATCGTATCCATGCTGGCCGCATAAGAAAGACGTACATAACCTTCCCCATACTGACCAAAAGCAGCACCAGGAATGAAAGCAACTGCTTTTTTTTGTGCAAAATCCTTTAAAAAAGCAAAAGAATCTTGATTGTAGCCAGCTGGAATCTTGGCAAAAATGTAAAATGCACCATCTGGTTTGATAATCTTAAAACCCAGCTCCGTCATTTTTTCGATAATGTAATCGCGACGCTCAATATATTCCCTTTTCATTGGCTCTGCATCGTCTTTACCCGCTGTCAATGCCTCCACTCCTGCAAATTGAGCCATCGTGTTTGCGGCTGTCACCAAATATTGGTGACTTTTAATCAATTGAGCCGTAAAAGCAGCTGGGGCAAAGGTGAAACCTAGACGCCAGCCTGTCATCGCATGCGATTTAGACAAACCATTAATCACAATCGTTTGCTCTGGTAAAAATTCTGCAATAGATACATGTGGTTGCTCGGTATAAGTCAGCTCAGAATACACTTCATCACAAACAACAAAGACATCATACTTTTTCAATACATCGGCTAACGCAGTCATTTGTTCTCGTGAATAAGTCACTCCTGTCGGATTAGCTGGATAATTTAAAATCACTGCTTTAAGCTGATTACCTTGCTCCAAGATAGCCTTTTCCAGTATTTCAGGCGTTAAAACAAAGTCATTGTCTGTCGTATCAATCTCGACAATTTCTGCTCCCACAAGATTCACAATTGGTTCATATCCTGGATAAGCAGGTGCAGGCAAAAGTACCTTGTCTCCTTCTTCTAAGATAGCTGTCAACGTAGCAGATAAAGCTTCGGTTGCCCCAATTGTCACTAAAATTTCTGTTTCAGGGTCATAAGAAAGATTGTATTTTTCGTTTACAAATTGACTAGCTGCCTGACGCAATTCTAACAACCCACTCATGCCCGTATAATGACTCTCGTTTGCATCAATTGCCGCTTTCGCAGCTTCTTTTACATGATCTGGAGTTGTAAAATCAGGCTCTCCCAATGTCAAACGAAGAACTCCAGGAATGTTCGAAATAGATTGATCAAATTGCCGAATCAAAGAAACTTCAATTTTATCTAAATTTTTGTTAAAACGTTTCGCCAAATCCATATCTTACCTCCAAAATCTGATAGAACTATTATACTATAAAACCTAAGTCATAGCAAAAATATCATAATATTGAGAAAATTCATCACTTATCATCTGATTGAAGCAAAAGAATCACTCCAGCTATCAGAGTGATTCCCTTCTAGATTTCTTATTAAAGAGCCGTTAAAGTTTCAAATAATGGCGAAAGAGGACGTTTTTCATGGATACGTACAATCGCCTCTGCCAAAAGATGAGCAATCGAAATTTGTTCAATTTTATCAATTAAACGTTCTTCTGGCAAATAAATTGTATCTAACACGACCAATTTTTTAATCGCTGATTTCTGAATATTATCCATAGCAGGACCCGAAAGTACTGGATGAGTACAGCTTGCATAAACTTCTACCGCACCTGCCTCAGCAAGCGCATCAGCAGCATGGCAAATTGTCCCAGCTGTATCAATCATATCGTCAATTAAAATACAAGTTTTGCCTTCTACTTTACCGATGATATTCATCACCTCACTCGTATTCATCTTATCTACACTACGGCGCTTATCAATAATAGCAATCGGTGTTTTCAAAAATTCAGCTAATTTACGAGCGCGCGTCACACCACCGTGGTCAGGGCTAACAACTACATAATCGCTACCTGTCATCCCACGACGTTCAAAATAATCCGCAATGAGAGGAGCCCCCATAAGATGATCTACTGGAATATCAAAAAATCCTTGAATTTGAGCCGCATGCAAATCAATTGTCAGCAAACGATCAACACCAGCCACTTGCAACATATTTGCAACTAATTTTGAAGTAATTGGCTCACGAGCACGTGCCTTTCGGTCTTGACGAGCATAGCCATAATAAGGCATTACAACATTGATTGATTCAGCACTTGCACGCTTTAAAGCATCCACCATGATTAAAATTTCCATCAAATTATCATTGACGGGCGAGCTCGTTGACTGCAAGATAAAAACATGTTTTCCGCGGATAGATTCTTCGATATTTACTTGAATCTCCCCATCAGAAAATTGACGCACAGTTGACTTTCCAAGCTCCATACCAATCTCTTGAGCAACACGTTTAGCCAGTTCCTGGTTAGATGAAAGAGCAAAAAGCTTTAAATCAGAAAACGACATGATTTCCTCCAGTATATATTCGTTTCTTTGTAAGTCAGTTACAAATTTCTCCACTTAACATTGTAACCCTTTTTAGTGAATTTTTCAATTAAAAATAAAAAACGCAAGATGCGCTTTTTATCTTTATATTCATTAATTTGGATAGATGTAAGTAAATGAGCCTTGTCCTGCAGCAGCTGGATTGAACCAACCACGGTAATTTCCAATAGCTTGATTACCTGCATAATTTGCTTCAGATACTTGAATACTTGTAGCTGATTGAACAGCTGTTACAACAGCAACGTGTCCATAACCACCATCGTTCCATGAAATGATCGCACCTACTTGAGGTGTTGAACCTGTACGGAAACCAGCTGCAGCCGCACTTGCTGCCCATTGAGCTCCATTGCCCCAATAATCACCAGCCCACGGAGCTAATGTTTTTGCTCCCCATGTACATTGACCAACTGGATAAGTTGAAGCAGATGAACTATATGTAGGACGGCTCACAGTTCTAGTAGTAGTTGTTGCTGCTTGCTGCGTCACATTTGTTTGAGTTGGCGTAGATGCTGTACCACTATTGTTGTTTACAGCTTGTACTTGGGCTGCAAAACTTGTATTAGCAGAAGAAGCTACAGCTTGTTCTTGCGCTGCCTGCTGTGCTTTATACGCTGCTTCTTGTGCTGCTGCCTCTTCAGCTGCCTTTTGTGCTGCTGCTTTTTGTGCCAACAATGAGTTCTTTTCACCTTCAGCAGTTGCTTTTTCTGCAGCAAGATTCAACTGCGCTGCTTTTAGTTCAGCTTGCTTAGTAGACAATGTTTTTGCATCATTTGCAAGTGTTTGTTGATTTGCGATAACAGTATTTATCGCTTCATTATTTGCTACTTGTTTTTCAGAAATAGCTTTTTTATCTTGTTTTTGTTGTTCCAACATTTTATTGTTTGCTGAAACAATTTCACTCATCGCAGAAACACGTGAAATAGCTTCTGTAATCGATTTTGAATTTACAATTGTATTGATATAGCTTGTAGCTGTACCGCTCGTTTGAGCACTACGTGCTTGATTAGCCAATGATTCATTACGCGCTACAATATTCTTAGACAACGTTTCGATTTCAGCCGATAATTTTGTTGATTCAGCTTGAAGTTTTTCGTTTTCAGCTTTCAATTTTTCTTGTTGAGATTGAATAGATGAAACTTGAGCTTGAATTTGATCTACTTGAGCTTGAGCTGATTTTTGTTGATCATTCAAACTATTAATTTTGCTATCTTGTGCAGCGATTTTGTCATCAGTAGAATCTGCATGTACATTTACAAGAGATGCTCCCTGTGCAAAAACCATTGTACTTAATAAGATTGACGTAAGTAATTTTTTCTTCATAAACAATTATACTCCTATTCGATAAGACATTTATAAGTATAACAAAAAAAGGCGCTGAGTATGTTACGCCTTTGTTACATTTCTATTTCCAATTCATCATAAAATCTTATCATAAATATATCTTCTCCAAAATTGGTTGAAGCAACAAAAAGAATAGTAAATTTGAGACCATTGTCGGAGCAATTGTATAAACGACAAAATCTGCAAAAGACATTTGAGCTAGATGGGTAACATTTGCCAAAGCGAACATAGCCACCTCAAAGAAAAATACTAAAATGGCAACTGTTAAAAAACGACTAACTCGATTAGACATCAAAACAGAATTATATTTACTAATAACAATCCCCACTAAAGGCAACAATAGTGTCGAAATGCCGATAATATGAAAATAATACGCATCATACAATAAACCAATTAACAGCAACATGATAAAATTAGTATTTTCTGAAAGATTTATCGAAATATACAAAATAAAGATAAGCAAAAGATGACTTAGTAAGTGGATATTATTTGGAAATAAATTAGTTAAAAGATTTGAAAGATGGCCATCTACTAACATCACAACAAATAAAACCAAAAAGGGTAAAATGTAGCTTTTAAAAAATTTCATATCAATTTCCTACTAATGTCACCACACGAATATCTGATAAATCCGCACTTGGTTTTACAAAGACTTCTTTTGTTAAATGGTCCGATTTTTCAGTAACAGAAAGGACTGTTCCAACCGGAATATTAGGAATGTTGTACGTTCCTAAACCACTGGTCACAACTTTCTCACCTTTTTTAATGGTATCCGAACTATTTAACTGACTGATAATAAAAGCAGATTTTTCTTTACTGTAGCCAACAATCACACCATAAATTGTGCTTGTCTCCGTTTGAATTCTTACTGAAATATTATCAACATTTTTATTATTTGTTAAAAGATTTACTTGGCTAGAATGAGAAGCGACATCTTTCACACTACCAATCAAGCCACCGTTTGCCACCGCGAGCATTGTATTTTGAATTCCATTTTGACGACCAGCATTGACAGTTAATTCAGATAACCAAGAAACAGGCATACGCGTGATAACATCAGATGAAACCGTTTTTTTTGACTCATAAAGATTTCTCATTTCTAATAGTTGTCTTAATTGAGCATTTTCATCTTTTAATGAAGCTGAATCAGCAGATTGTTCTTCTGCTTTAAATAAAGCTTTTTTTAATTGCTTGTTTTCTTTATATGTCCGTGATAAATCAGTCAAATCTGATTTAACATCCACCAAAAAATTAAATGGTTTTGAAATAATATTATCCAAAATAGAAACAACATTAGAAGTTGCATTCACCACACCTAAAGAACGAGTAGTAACCAAAAGTACAGAAGTTATTATTATCAAAACAGCAGTCATAATAAGAAATTTGGATTTTTTCATATGATTCACTCTACTCCAAAATAGATACAATATCTATCACACAAGATTCACAGATAACAGAAAAGGAGATAGCTATCGCTACACTCCTTACATACGGAGAATGGGGGATTCGAACCCCCGCGCCAGTTACCCGACCTAACGATTTAGCAAACCGTCCTCTTCAGCCTCTTGAGTAATTCTCCAAAAATATTATGGGCACGAGTGGACTCGAACCACCGACCTCACGCTTATCAGGCGTGCGCTCTAACCACCTGAGCTACGCGCCCAAGTTCAAAAACTTGGTGTGAACATCTCCGTTCAAAGCGGGTGACGAGAATCGAACTCGCGACAACAGCTTGGAAGGCTGTAGTTTTACCACTAAACTACACCCGCTTAATTATTCAAAAATGGCGCGAGACGGAATCGAACCGCCGACACATGGAGCTTCAATCCATTGCTCTACCAACTGAGCTACCGAGCCTACCTATTGCGGGAGCAGGATTTGAACCTACGACCTTCGGGTTATGAGCCCGACGAGCTACCTAGCTGCTCCATCCCGCGCTATTCCTACTAAGGAGGATGTGGGATTCGAACCCACGCACGCTTTTACACGCCTGACGGTTTTCAAGACCGTTCCCTTCAGCCGGGCTTGGGTAATCCTCCACAATATAACAAAATGGACCTTGTAGGACTTGAACCTACGACCACTCGGTTATGAGCCGAGAGCTCTAACCAGCTGAGCTAAAGGTCCAACAAGATCAATTATAGCGGCGAAGGGGATCGAACCCCCGACCTCCCGGGTATGAACCGGACGCTCTAGCCAGCTGAGCTACACCGCCATAGTATCGGGAAGACAGGATTCGAACCTGCGACACCTTGGTCCCAAACCAAGTACTCTACCAAGCTGAGCTACTTCCCGTATGGATAGAAAAAATGAAGTCCTAGGAGACTTCTTTTCTATGCACCCTAG
>NZ_JADNQU010000008.1:0-97828 GCF_015594645.1 Streptococcus sp. HF-2466 | reverse complement strand
TTGTGATCTACTGCCCTTACTGTTACTTTATAGGTTCCATTAGTTTGCTTTGTCGCTGTGTACCAGATAATGTCATCTTGACCATTGACATTAGACCAGGTCGGTAATTTCACTTCACGAACACCATAAGGAGCAGAAACATCTGACACAATCACATCAAAGGTTCCTGTGTTAGGATTATTGTTTTGAACCGTGATTTTTCCCTTTATTGGCTGATTTGCAGCACGATTGCTTGGAGTTGCCTTATTCGTAAATCGTCCAGTATAATCCACGCTTTGGTCAAATACATGATGACCAGGTAGTAGTTCAGCTTGCGAAGTAAACTGCCAAGCACCTGCTTCACTATTATATTTCAGTGTTTTCGCATCATCTGCACTTAATTTTGAAGTTGGATATTGCGCTACCCAGAAATTTTCCAAGCCAAATTTCTCTGTTTGGATTGGTCCTTTCGTTCTAAGATTGTTTCGATCAAGCCAACTTGCACTTGTATAGTACATCAAATTTGAAAAGCCCATACGCCGCATTTCATCTGCCCAAGCTTGGGTAGTTGCATTGATATTTGGACGCATATCAGAATCTTCAATATCATTTACCATAACAGTTGAGGAAGGAAGGTTCAATCGCCTTGCTTCCTCTGCAAAATAGCGCGCTTCTGCTCTTGCTTCTGCTTCATTAGTATAATGAGAAAAGGCATAAGCCGACACTTGCATACCTGCCGCTTGTGCATTCCGTGTTTGAGAAGCCGCATAAGGATTTTTATAGCTCGTTCCTTCTGTTAATTTGACAACAACCCCATTTACCCCTTTTTCAGCTAAATGTTGATAATCTTCTTTGCTGATATGTCCATTATGACTGCTGACATCCACAAAAGTTGATTTTTTCACTTGTGCATCAGGATTACTTCTAGCTGTTGCTTGATTATTCTGTGCAGCAAAAAAAGTTGACTTGTTGTCTTTTTTAGTCTCAGTTGTAGTTGTCGAATTTTCTTTTACAACATTTTGTTCTTCTGAAACTTTAGCTTCAGTTGAAGCGGTTGATGAAGCAGTTGCTTCGTTTTTAGATGAAGAAGATGAAGTTGTTTGATTTATTGGAGCAGTTTGAGTTACTTCTTTTGTTTGGAGTTCAGCTGTAGAATGAGCTTCTTGTTTATTGAGTTCTACTGTCGGCTCTAGCGTAGAAGTTTTTACAGGTTCATCAGCAAAAATTTGATGTGAACTAGCTGCAATTAAAATAGCTGTGCTTGCTAAATAAAATAAACTTTTCTTTTTCATTTTATTTCTCCATTTTAAAATAAGCCTGCCATAAAATATGGCAAGCTAATTATTTCTTTTAAGAACTATTTTACAAAGTCCAACAATGCAAGGAAACTTTCTGCTTCAAGTGATGCTCCACCAACAAGGGCACCGTCAACATCTGGACATGCCATGTATTCAGCCACATTGTTCGGTTTTACTGAGCCGCCGTATTGTACACGTACTTTGTCAGCCACTTCTTGACCAAAGTCAGCTGCTACAACATCACGAACTGCTTTACACATTTTTTGAGCATCGTCTTGAGTAGCTGATTTACCAGTACCGATAGCCCAGATTGGTTCATATGCGATAACAAGTGAAGAAACTTGTTCTTCTGATAAGCCAGCAAGAGCGGCTGAAACTTGTCCACCTACGAATTCAGCAGCTTTACCTGCTTCATAAGTTTCAAGTGTTTCACCACAACAAATAATTGGAAGCATCCCATTTGCAAAGATTGCTTTTGCTTTTTTGTTGATATCTTCATCTGTCTCATGGAAGTATTCACGACGTTCTGAGTGACCAATTACAACATAATCTGTGCCCATTTCAGCCAACACTTTAGGGCTGTTTTCACCGGTGAAAGCACCAGCATCTTCAAAATAGCAGTTTTCTGCGGCAATTTTAAGATTAGAACCCTTAGCAGCTGCAAGAACTGTTGACAAGTCAAGGGCTGGAGCTGCGATACCAGCTTCAACAAGTTCTGATGAAGGCAATTTAGAAGCTACTGCTTCAACAAATGCTTTAGCTTCTTCTGGATTTTTGTTCATTTTCCAGTTACCAGCGATAAACGGTTTACGTGACATTTCACATACCTCTTCTTTTTTTATTTACATCTATCATTTTACCATAATTTAATAGAGAAATAAAGACTGAGTCGAATGAAATCATAAAAAAGAAAGCCCCGCAATAGCGGAGCTCGTTTGTCTGACTTTAATTGTTCATCTGGGAACTTAACTGAATTAAGCTTCGATTTCTGTAACCATACCTGAACCTACAGTACGTCCACCTTCACGGATAGAGAATGTAGTTCCTTGTTCTACGGCAATTGGGTGGATCAATTCAACGTCGATTGTTACGTTATCACCAGGCATTACCATTTCAGTACCTGCAGGAAGTTCGATTGAACCTGTAACGTCTGTAGTACGGAAGTAGAATTGAGGACGGTAGTTGTTGAAGAATGGAGTATGGCGTCCACCTTCTTCTTTAGTAAGGATGTAAACTTCACCTTTGAATTTAGTATGTGGATGAATTGAACCTGGTTTAGCAAGAACTTGTCCACGTTCGATTTCGTCACGTTGGATACCACGAAGAAGAACCCCTACGTTATCTCCAGCAAGACCTTCGTCCAATTGTTTACGGAACATTTCAACACCAGTAACAACCGCTTTTTGGATTTCGTCACGGATACCAACGATTTCAACTTCGTCGTTGACTTTAACAGTACCACGGTCGATACGTCCTGAAGCAACAGTACCACGTCCAGTAATTGAGAATACATCTTCGACTGGAAGAAGCAATGGTTTGTCAGTGTCACGTTCTGGTTCTGGAATGTATTCATCAACAGTATCCATCAATTCCATAATGATGTCTTCATATTTTTCATCACCTTCAAGAGCTTTAAGAGCTGAACCTTGGATAACTGGGATTTCATCACCTGGGAAATCGTATTCTGAAAGAAGGTCACGGATTTCCATTTCAACCAATTCAAGCAATTCTTCATCGTCAACCAAGTCAACTTTATTCATGAAGACGATAAGGTATTTAACACCTACTTGGCGTGAAAGAAGAATGTGTTCACGAGTTTGAGGCATTGGTCCGTCAGTTGAAGCTACTACAAGGATAGCTCCATCCATTTGAGCAGCACCAGTGATCATGTTTTTAACGTAGTCTGCGTGTCCTGGAGCGTCGATGTGAGCATAGTGACGTTTAGCAGTTTCGTATTCAACGTGTGCAGTGTTGATAGTGATTCCGCGTTCGCGTTCTTCTGGAGCAGCATCAATAGATGAGTAATCTTTTGGTTGGTTAACTGAACTTGGAAGACGACGTGCAAGTACAGTCGTGATAGCTGCAGTTAGGGTAGTTTTACCATGGTCAACGTGTCCAATTGTACCGATGTTAACGTGTGGTTTACTACGATCGTATTTTTCTTTTGCCATTTGAGTAAAAGCCTCCAATAAAATATATTTTATAGATAGACAGTAGGCAATACAGTCTAACTTTCCTTACTATTTTATCAAATTTTCTTCAAATTGCAAGCATTTTACGCCTTTTTTATCAATTTATTCTTTGTCCAACTTGTAGTATGGTTGATTTGGTATAGAAGCTCCAATGCTTGATGCATAAATCCACTCCTTACCTTCCAGCTGTGCAAAATTTTCAGCTTTTCCTGTTAGGATAACGCCTGAGAATTCTAATTTTTCTAGGTCTTCTTTCTTAGACAAGTCTAGCTTACCAAATTTTTTCAAGTAGGTTTTAATGTCATCTGACGGAGTTGCATTATTGTAGCTACTTTTTCCAAATCCACTTTTAATATATTTCTTCAGATTAGCCAAGAATCCATCTACATCCTTCATTTCGGAAAGTCTGTCATTCAGTTTCTCTCCTTCTTTGAGATTTTTAATAGCTTCTTCTGCTTCCTTCTTGTGAACATATTCTTTTTGCGTTAGATAATCTGGACTTGTGCCATATAGATTGCTCGGTTGCCACCAACTTGGATCGCTTGTTGAATTTGTACCAATCCAATACCAATTGGTCTTTAGATTCTTAGGTATTATAGCCCGAATTTCTTTTAAACTATATGGTTTATCAAAGGTCAGAGCCACTTCTACCAGTTGATTTTTCATTTCTTTGATATAAGGAAGTTCTTGGGTTGGTTCATGGACAGGTTCTCCTTTCTCCTCTTTCACATTTTTATTGTAGAATTGTGGCACTTTTTGGTTATTTTCTATTTGAATAGTTGCCCCAGATTCTGTATATCTGCCAGAATTTGCATGAAAAAGGATTCCTCGATTGATATTAAAAATTCCAAAATCTGCCTTATATTCACCATAGTCGAGTGGAATTCCATAAATATCTTTAGCTTGTCTACCTTTAATACCACCGTGAAACATATCTCCACCATTAGCAGACCAGGTATACGTTTCAATATTAGGAAAGGCAACGCTTTCAACTAGTTGTACCTCATTGACTACCTTCCAAGCTTGGTTGCTGATGAGTTTTCCCGTAATCATACGAACACCAATATATATTCCAAAAAATACTACCACTACTGTTGTTGACCAGAGGATAATCCGCTTGGTATTTCGCTTTTTGCTCTTCTTCGCAACGATTTCAAATGTTTCCATGATGATATCCTTTCTTTTCCAAAACCTGTCGAAGTTTCTTTCGACTGCGCATGAGCTGAACTTTGACTTTGCTCTTAGAATAATGGAGTACTTCTGCTATTTCGCCTATTGAGAATCCTTGAAAATAATAAAGATCCAACATGATTTTATCCTGTGTGGGCAACTTTTCTACTTCCTCCATGAGAAAGTCATAATCTGCTCCTTCAACAATCAATTGATTTTCCTTTGTAAAAAAATCTCGTCGCAGGATTTCCATATAATGCTTATCGCGCCGGTATTTGTCAATATAGCGGCGAATAGACACACGATACATCCAAGCTCGCATTTTTTGAGCAGGGATGACAAAATCAGACTCTAGCATTTTGATAAAAACATCCTGAACAACATCTTCTGCTTGCTCTTTTGGAACGCCTGAGCCTTGCAGATAATAGACGATTTCTTTCGCAAAGGTAATCAAGACTTTTTCATAATCATCTAGTTTGATATCCTCATCCCCCTTCCTTCACTAGTATAACGAATTGGAAGCGTTTTGGGTTACAAAAATATAAAAAAATCGGAAATAATCCGATCTTTCATTCTTCATCAGCCTGAGTTTCTCAGTCCTGTCGCAATTCCATTGATTGTGACGTGAATCAATCGTTCTTCATCCGAGGATAATTCTCCACGGCGTTGGCGCTTGATGAGTTCTAGCTGAATGTAATTCAAAATATTAAAATAACGCATGCGGTAGTCTAAACTGTCTCGCAAGTAGGGATTTTCCTCTAACAGGTCATCATAATCTTCAATAGAAAGAATAACATTCTTGGTTAATTGCCACTCATCCAAAATTGTATAATAAATTTCTTGTACTTCTTTATCTTCACACAATTGAGCATATTCAAAGGCGATATTCATATTCGACTTTGATAACACCATGTCTACATTGGACAAAAGCGATTGGAAGAAAGGCCAATTTTTATACATCTTTCTCAAGAAAGCTAGATTTTCTTCTGGATTTTCATCAATAAATTCTTTAAAGCTGGATCCAACACCATACCAACCAGGGAACATCACCCGACTTTGTGACCATGAAAAGACCCACGGAATGGCACGCAAGCCACCGATTTCGGTAATTGTTTTACGCGCAGCCGGTCGCGAACCAATATTAAAGCTGGAAATAGCTTTGATCGGGCTTGATTCAAAGAAATAATCATAAAAATGCTCATTGCCAAAAACCAAATCACGATAAATTTGATAGCTTCGTTCTACTACCTGATCCATAATATGCTCATAGCGCTTGGACGTGTTGGTATCACTTTTTTTCTTAGTAATCATACGGTTAATCGTTGCCGACACCAGCATTTCTAAATTATAATACGCAGCATCTTTATTTCCATATTTATTGCCAATGACTTCTCCTTGCTCTGTCAAGCGAATCCGGTCATTGATACTACGGAGAGGCTGAGAGGTAATGGCTTCATAAGTAGGTCCGCCACCACGACCAACCGTTCCACCACGACCGTGGAAAAAGGTGATTTTCACACCAAATTCATCTCCGATAGCAGTCAATTGCTGTTGAGCTTTATAAAGAGTCCAGCAAGATGATAAGTAACCACCGTCTTTATTGCTGTCTGAATAGCCCAGCATGATTTCTTGATAGTTGTTATTGGAGGCAATCCATTTCTGAGCGATTGGAAGAGATAAGTATTTCTTCATCGTGTCATAGGAATTATCCAAGTCTTCAATGGTTTCAAAGAGTGGCACAATCTGTACACGCGCAAATTCTTTATCAATGAGACCAACTTCCTTGTGCATAACAGCCAACTCTAAAAGGTCAGACACGCTCGTAGCATGAGAAATAATGGTTTGTTTAATGACAGCATCTCCTAGCTTATCTTTCAACTCACGCGCCGTTTGAAAAATCTCTAATTCTTTTTGTAAAAGGGCTGATTTTTTAGTGTGTGTTGCAGAGAGAATCCGCGGGTCATAGAGAAGTTCATTTAGCAGAACGTGACATTTTTCGTCTTCAGAAAGCTCGCTATAATGCTCCACAATTCCTGCGCTCGCTAATAACTCCGCAACGCAGGCTTCATGAACACTGGAATCTTGACGCATATCAATGGAAGCAAGGTAAAAACCGAATACTTCTACCGCTTGAAGCAACTCAGTAAACTCACCAGAAATCATTGCTTCGCCTTTATTTTCAAGAAGAGACTGCTTGATAGCTAGTAAATCATGTTTAAATTCCTCAATTTTGTGGTAATGTGGCTCTGTTTTTATCTGATCAATAAAGTAAGTCTTTGTATTTTTTAGTTTTGTTTGAATGTAGTAGAAAGCACGGCGATACAATTCTTTTTCGCGGTAAATAGAATTATCTTCTGACAGATAAGCCATTTCCTGCACCGCTTCACTGACTTTTACGATACCTGTTGACAAAGAAAATTCACGGTACAAATTAGCAACTTTCGTATCGTAATAGTTCATAATCACTTCACATTGTGTCAAAGCGGATTTTTTCAATGTTTCAGCTGTAACATAAGGATTTCCATCTCGGTCACCACCAATCCACATTCCCATCGTAATAGGGGTAGGATTTTTCAGGTCAATCCCGTGCTGTTTGGCTAAGCGCTTGTATTCTTCTGTTAAATTAGTCACCGCCTGCAAGAAAGAGCTATTGTAGTATTCCATCACATTGGTGATTTCATTGGTCACTTTTAATTTCTTCTCACGAATCATATCTGTTCGCATGATAATTTCGATATATCGACGAAGATTATTGTGCCATTTTTGCTCATTGAGCAAGCCCATTCGCACATCGCGGTATTTACGCAACAAGACGTGAATATGATTGGTCAAATCCAGCATAGTCGTTCGTTGCACTTGAGTTGGATGAGCTGTTAAAACAGGGACCACATTCAAATGCTCCAAAATTTCAGCAGCGTTTTCCTTTTCAGCAACCAAATCAATCGTTGTGGATAATTTCCCAAGATAATCTTGCCCCACATTATTTTGATAGTTAATCTCAAAAGCCAAATCTACATCTTCTGAAATATTGATTAAAAGAGGCAGGATTGAAAAATAACGAGAAATATAAGACATTTCCTTGTTCGATAGACTTTGAACAATCTCATTTAACCCTTCATAATTTCCAGCTGCTGCTAATTCTTTTAAAGCAATGATTTTTTCAAAGGTTTCAGGACTCAGCATATTTTTTGTAACTTCCTCTAATAAGTCCGTCAAAATCGTAACTTCTTCTTGGATGACTTCTTTATTATTGTAATTTTCTAATTTTTGAAGTGACATGATCTACACCTTTCAATAAGCTTTTGCTCAATCTAACGTTAGCGAATAATTCTTAAACCGTGATTGGTTTCTTCGATTTCTCTATACAAACTTTCTCGTTTTTCATTGGCATCAATGTTTAACACAAAAGCAATCGCTACGGATAATACCAACAAACTATTTCCACCTTGTGATAAGAAGGGGAAGGTGACACCCGTCGAAGGAATCAAACCGGAAATTCCTCCAATATTGACAAACGTTTGTGTCAGTAGCATTCCACCGACACCAAGAGCCATCATAGAATTAAATGGATCTTTTGCTCGAATTCCCACAAGAATAATCCGCAAAATAAGGAAAAATAAGAGGGCTAAAATCAAACTGGCACCGATAAATCCAAATTCTTCAATAACAATGGAAAAGACGAAGTCTGTCTGTGCTTCTGGCAAATAACCACGTTTTTCGATAGAATTTCCTAATCCTAAGCCAAACCAACCGCCATTGCTCATGGCGTAATAGGAATTAGCTAGCTGGTGACCTGCGCCTGATAAATCTTTAAAAGGATTAAAAAAGGCACTAAATCGTTTTGCTACATAGCCAAACACAGGAACCTTAGCAACTTTTTCCACACCAATCAACCAGATGCCTGCTAAAACCGCTGTGGAAAGAGTGACCAATATTCCAAGAAGAGTTGAAAACCAGCGATAACCGATCCCACTAACCGTTACCATGATTAAGGTCGTCAGCAAAAGAATGGTCGCATTCCCCAAGTCAGGCAGCGCTGCTACGATTCCAATTAGCACAACGACTAGGATTCGCCAGTCGTTCAGTGCGCGTGGAATCAGTTGATTTCGTGTTAAAGCCTGATAGTCATACGTTGCGATTTCATCTTGTTGATGAGAAAACCGCTGTGCTAAAAACCAAATCAGAATAATTTTTAAATACTCAGCCGGCTGGAGACTAATCGGACCAAATCGTAACCAACCATGTGCACCATTGATTCGGGCACCAAGGAAGCGAGATAAAATTAAAAGCAAGATTTCCACAAAAATAACAATGACAATCAGTCGATTGTCTTTTAAGAAATCTAACTTTATTTTGTAAATTAAAGCAATGGCAAGTAAGCTGATTACCCAGAAAATTCCTTGATTTAAAACAGATCTGAGCGAATTCGCTCCTACCTGTACTAAAGTGGCACTTGACGTTGAATAAACAACTATCAATCCCAAAATAGATAAAATCAAATAAGGAATCAAAATGGAATAATTCAGCAGGTGGCGTTTATCAATTTTCATAGTTCACCTAATATTATTAAATTTTCACCGAACATTATACCACTTTTCAGGGTAAAAAAAAAGTATTTGACGAACGGTATTTTTTAAATCCTTGCAGTATCTAGGCTAAACTTTAACTAAAAAAAGAACAATAAGCTGAGTTTATGAATAGGATTTATAAGCATTCTTCACCATTATGTCCAATAAACCGCTTTCTTTAATATTTCAATTTGATGACAAATACTTATTTTCTACTAGTTTATTTTGCTTTTTATCTGACTTTACGTTAAAATGAAATTATATGAGAAAGAGGATTAAACCGCTTGTTGTCTTTGTTTTCTTTGTTAGCTTCATTGCGATTATTTTAGGAGCGAAGCATTATTCAGAAAACAAGGAAACTAAACAGCAAAAGGACGCTATTACACAAACATCAGCTGCTTCTCAGTCAACTGATACTTCAGATTCCGATAAAGCAGACAAAGCCTATAAACCAATCATTGACTTGTCCGGCTGGCAATTGCCAAGTGATATTAACTATGACGTACTAGCAAAAAATGTTTCTGGCGCCATTATACGCGTGCATAGCGGAGCACAAGCAAAAAAAGAAAATGCAGCTACACACTTAAACGGAATTGATAAATCCTATCAACGCCACATAGAAGAATTTCAAAAACGAAATATTCCTGTCGCTGTCTATGCTTATGTGGCAGGTAGCAACAAGAAAGAAATGCAAAAAGCTGCCGAAAGTTTTTATAAAGCTGCTTCAAAATACAAACCGACCTACTACTGGCTAGATGTTGAAGAAAAAACTATGGAGAACATGAATGCTGGTGTTGAAGCTTTTCGCGCTAAGTTAGCATCATTGGGTGCTAAGAACATCGGGATTTATGTCGGAACCTATTTCCTTGAAGAACACAGTATCTCAACTAATAAATTCACAGCTATTTGGATTCCAACTTACGGCTATAATGACGGTTATTACAACACTGCCCCTAAGACAGACTTAAAATACGATTTACATCAATACACATCACAAGGCTCAATTGGTGGTTTTGCACATGATGTCGATCTTAATCAGCTATCTCCTTTAAAAAATCAGACAAAAACATTTAAAAAATTATTTGGTAATGGAAAATAATAACTCTGTAATAGTTTGAATCGAAAACTTTGCAGAGTTTTTCTTTTCTTCTCGTCTAGTTATCACTACTTTCTTGTTTCTAAATATGTTATAATGACTAACAAAGAAAAGTTTAGGGAGTAATGAATGATTTCTTGGTTAATCAGAATTTTTAAGGGAATTGTCATCGCGCTAGGATTTATTCTCCCTGGGGTATCTGGTGGAGTTTTAGCCACTATTTTGGGGATTTACGAGCGGATGATTTATTTTTTAGCGCATATAAAAGAGAATTTTCGTGAAAATGTACTTTATTTTTTACCTGTTGGTATTGGAATGGTTTTAGGGATTGCACTATTTTCCCTGCCAGTTGAATATCTCTTAGAGCATTATAAAATCATTGTTTTATGGGGATTTGCAGGAGCGATTATCGGTACGATTCCAAGCTTGCTAAAGGAATCTATCAGAGAATCTGATCGCGACCGAACTGATGTTATTTGGTTCGTAGCCACTTTTTTCATTTCTGGGATTTGCCTTTATTTCCTCAATAGTTTCGTTGGAACGTTACCTGCAAATTTCTTGACTTTTATTTTAGCTGGTGCCCTTATCGCACTGGGAATTCTCGTTCCAGGTTTAAGTCCTTCAAATTTGCTCTTGATTTTGGGACTGTATTCCCCGATGCTAATCGGTTTTAAATCTTTAGATATTTTGGGAACCTTTTTACCAATCGGAATTGGCGGTCTCCTCGCACTTGTGATTTTTTCAAAATCCATGAATTATGCTTTGGAAAATTATCATTCTCAAGTGTACCATTTTATCATTGGGATTGTCTTATCTAGTACTGTTCTCATCTTGGTACCAAACCCTGGAAATAGCGAAAGTATTCATTATGCTAATACTTCTATCATCACCTTCGTTACTGCTGCGTTCTTCTTTGGATTAGGAACTTGGCTGGGCGCTTGGATGAGCCAATTGGAGGAAAAGTATAAATAATGGCTAAAAAAACAAAAATTAAGAAAACTCTTGTAGAACAAATTTTGACAAAAGCAAAAATCCCTCACAAAGGCCTTCAAATCAATGCTTTAGAAGGACAATTGCCCAAAGGAATAGAGCGCTCACAGATTTACAAAACATTGGCTCTAACAGGCGATAAAACAGGGACAATTATTGGGATTTTGCCCATAACAGAACATCTAGCTGAAAAAAAGCTGGCCAAAATATCTGGTAACAAAAAAGTAAGCATGATTCCGCAAAAAGATTTAGAAAAGACGACTGGCTACATTCACGGAGCAAATAATCCTGTCGGCATTCGTCAAAAACACCACTTTCCTATTTACATTGACAATTCAGCTTTAACAGATGAGACTATTATTGTATCGGCTGGAGAATTAGGACACAGTATTGAAATTAACGCAGAGGATTTAGCCCATTTTGTCAAGGCGACCTTTGCAGATTTAAAAGAGGATTCAAAATAGAAAGGAAACTGTATGAAACTCTACTTCGTTCGACACGGGAAAACTCAATGGAATTTAGAAGGACGCTTTCAAGGAGCCAATGGTGATTCACCGCTGCTTGAGACTTCTATTGAAGAATTGCACTTGCTTGGAAAAAACATGGCTCACATTAAATTTGACAAGATTTTTTCAAGTGATTTACCACGCGCAATGGCAACTGCACAGATTATCAATAGTGAAAATCATTTTTCACAAGTCGTTGAGTCACATGCCGAGTTGCGTGAATGGCAACTAGGCTCCCTAGAAGGACAAAAAGTTTCTACGATTACGGCTATCTATCCTCACCAAATGGAAGCTTTCCGTCACAATCTGGCGAAATTTAACAACTCTATTTTTGGTGCAGAATCAGTCTACAATACTACACGACGTACAATAGACTTCATTAAATCACAAAAAGGACAATCTTATAAAAATCTTCTTTTTGTTGGTCATGGAGCGAATTTAACTGCTTCTTTACGTTTGTTACTAGGTTATGACTTTGCTCAACTTCGCCAGCAGGGCGGTCTTACAAATGGAAGTGTCACCATTCTTGAAACGCAAGATTTTGAGCATTTTACACTTCTTGATTGGAACAATGTTGATCACTTAAAAACAATTGAAACCGTGAGCGTATAAAATCATGGTTTTTTCTTTATTTATAGGTGAATTTCTGCCTTATTTATGATAGAATGAGGAAGGTAAACTTTAGGAGGAAGAATATGACTACTGAACATATTGAAGAATTAAATGACCAGCAGCTGATTCGTCGTGAAAAAATGGCTGCTTTAGCAGAACAAGGCATTGACCCATTTGGTAAACGTTTTGAACGTACTGCAGATTCTGCCCAATTAAAAGAAAAATATAATGATAAAACAAAAGAAGAGTTGCACGAATTAGCTGAAACTGCTACAATTGCTGGTCGCCTTATGACCAAGCGTGGCAAAGGAAAAGTCGGTTTTGCTCATATTCAAGACCGCGAAGGTCAAATTCAAATCTACGTCAGAAAAGATACTGTCGGTGAAGAGAATTATCAAATTTTCAAAAAAGCAGATATTGGCGACTTCCTTGGTATTGAAGGTGAGGTCATGCGTACAGATATGGGAGAGCTTTCGATTAAAGCAACTCACATTACACACCTCTCTAAAGCACTTCGTCCATTGCCTGAAAAATTCCATGGACTAACAGACGTTGAAACGATTTATCGTAAACGGTATTTGGATTTGATTTCCAATCGTGAAAGTTTTGATCGTTTTGTGACTCGCAGCCATATTGTTTCTGAAATTCGTCGCTATCTTGACAACCAAGGATTCCTTGAAGTTGAAACACCTGTGCTACATAACGAGGCTGGTGGTGCTGCTGCTCGTCCGTTTATTACTCATCACAATGCACAAAATATTGATATGGTGCTTCGTATCGCAACTGAATTACACTTAAAACGTCTGATTGTTGGTGGTATGGAGCGTGTTTATGAAATGGGACGCATTTTCCGTAACGAAGGAATGGATGCCACTCACAATCCTGAATTTACTACAATCGAGGCTTATCAGGCTTATGCAGACTTTGAGGATATCATGGACTTGACAGAAGGGATTATCCAAAGTGCAGCTAAAGCTGTTACAGATGCCGAAAGTGTCCCTTATCAAGGTACTGAAATCTTTATCGGTCGCAAATTTGCACGCAAGCATATGCTAGAAGCTATTAAAGAACAAACTGGCATTGATTTCTGGAAAGATATGACTCTCGAAGAGGCCACTGCACTAGCTAAGGAACATCATGTAACAGTTGAAAAACACTTTACGGTTGGTCATATTATCAATGCTTTCTTTGAAGATTTTGTTGAGGATACCTTGATTCAACCTACATTTATCTATGGGCATCCAGTTGAAGTCTCACCTCTTGCTAAGAAAAATGCAGATGATCCTCGCTTTACCGACCGCTTTGAACTCTTTATCGTTGGACGCGAATTTGCCAACGCCTTTACAGAGTTGAACGACCCAATTGACCAATTATCGCGTTTTGAAGCGCAAGCCAAAGCTAAGGAACTCGGAGATGATGAAGCGACTGGTATCGACTACGACTATGTAGAAGCTCTTGAATACGGTATGCCACCAACTGGCGGCCTCGGAATTGGAATTGACCGCTTAATTATGCTGTTGACAGATGTCACTTCTATCCGTGATGTATTGCTTTTCCCTACGATGAAATAAACAATTTCTTATCAAATGAATACTGAGATAACAAAAATGACCTTGCTCCCTCGTTCAAGAGGGACAAGGTCATTTTTTAACTCTATCATAATTGAATTTTTTCGTTCAAAATTCTACTATAATCAAGAATTATTTCTTTTGCTCCATCATACGGCAAGTCATACACTACATTTGGCATATCTGCACAGGTTTAACAAGTAATCTACCATCATGTATTCGCCAATAATTTTTCCATTATAATAGATAATAAATTCTCCCATCATAGCTCTATAACTAATATTATCTAATTCAGATACTTGTTCTAAAATAAAGTCTAAGTATTCTTTGCTTGATACCTTTTTTTATATCTCTTTTAATTACTAAAATTTCAATAGTCCATTTTTGTCAAACTTAAAATTTGGTCCCCATGCAACTTCCCAATAATATCCATCTAAATCAGAAAAATAGGCGTGATATCCACCCCAAAAGGTGTCTTGTGGTTCTTTTACAATTCTTCCACCAGCATTTCGTACTAATTCAATTACACTATCAACATCTTCTTTTTGTTCAACATTGTACGCTAATGTAATTCCAGAAAATCCATTTCTCTTTGGTGGGTTATGTTCATCAATATCTTTTGCCAATTGTTCTAAAGGAAATAGTTCAAATTTTGTTCCTGGAGTATTGAAAAAACATACTGGCGGATTATTTTCTTTACAGTCAGTCTTATATCCTAAACCATCTCTGTAAAACTTTATTGACTTTTCCATATTGCTAACACCTAAACAAATACAAGTAATCTTATTCATTACTACCTCCATAATTTCTAATTAACTTTCATCTAATAAATTAAGATTTGTCTTTCTCATCTGGCTTTCGCAGGTTTCTTTTCCGGAAGTTCAGCATACATACCATCCAGAAGTTCCAGAATTAGAGCCTTATCATCAAAACTATCAAATACATGCATCAGGGTTTTTGAATCTTCATACGGATAACGCAGTTCGGAATCTGCAAGCAGTCTGTCCGATGTCGGCGTTCTCTTTAAAAACAGTTCATTATTGCAAATGTCACCTATCAGCTTACCATTAAAATATACAAGGTATCCGCCCATCATAGATTTTATGACAATATCGCCGGATTTAGAAAAACTATCGCGAACATATTCATTAATTTCATTCACTTTGATTATCCCCCTCCAAATTCCAATTTATCTATATCGCCCTAATCTTATCATTTATCAATTTGATAAACGCTATCACTGTTTCTCCTATCATCGGAAGCCCGTAAGGACTAAATAGGAAGCCGATAATCAATCCTGATATACCTATTCCGACTTTTCCTTGATTGAAAGAAGCTAATGTTCCAAATATGCAACATCATAACGATATACAACAACGCCGTTCCTATGTCAGAAAAGTTGTCAAAATTGATAAGATAAGACTAATTTACCATATTTAAAGTAAGTTAAAAAGCACGATCACAGTGCTCGTATCTATTTTAATATCTTCCTATAAATTTTTCTTTTGCAATTTTAGTATATCGTTTAATAAACTTACACTTTGCATCAGTGTAGCCGTCTCTATCATGTTCAAATTTCTTCCATAAGTTCAGCTTTAAATGTTCATATTCTTTCGCTACATTATGATTCTCACGTAAGTAATCTCTGAAGTACAGTTCATCGTTATCTCCGACAACTCTAATGTGAAGATGAAAGACTTTTTCTGCAAAACCTTGCTCCGTGTATCCTTTATTTAATGAGATTCGTCGTGTACTTTGACTCATGCATAACCAATTATTTTCAACAAGAATATTTTTCACTATTTCTAGTTCTTCTGCTAATCGAACCTCAAATAATATATCTACTATATTTATTTTGAACCGCAATACTACCAATATGAGATATTCTTACTATATATTTAGCTGGTATCAAGGACAAAATAGCAGTTGCTTCCTCATCATACCAATGCGCCCATTCTTTATTATATTTTACAAGAAATATGGGAAACAACTGCCATAATTCTTCTAAACTCATGTCTTCTAATTTTTTACTCAATCCGTCCTCCACTAGTTTGCATTTATTTCTCACATTTATTATCATTATAACATTTTCAATGTGCATCAGGCGTTTATTATTTCTGATTAAAACTTTTAGCTATCACTACACGAAAAAACAAGTCCAATCTAATCGGACTTGTTTCTTTTTATTTTTATAAGGAGTTTACATAACGATCGACTGCTAGGATAGCACCTGCAATATCGGATGCTGAAATCTTAAACGGCATCTGATGAATGGTTTCACCTTCAATAGTAGCTTGCTTACCAACCTTGAGCAAATCATCATAGCTGGCATTTTCTAAATGCATTTCTGCCAAGGTCGTGGGCATACCAATTTTCTGATAGAAACGAATATATTTTTCCAACTCCTCTTTTGGACGGTTTTCAAGAAAGAGCTGTGTTAGCGTTCCATAAGCTACTTTTTCTCCATGAGTCAGATGATGAATATCACCAGTCAGAGCTGTAAATCCATTGTGAATGGCATGAGCAGCAGCCAATCCACCACTTTCAAAACCAACACCGCTGAGAAGCGTATTAGCCTCAATGATATGCTCAAGAGCTGGTGTTACCACCTGCGCCTCACAAGCAGCCAGTGCTTGTAAACCATCTGCAAAAAGAGTTTCTTCACATTTTTGAGCAATAGCTGCGCCTGCTAAAGTCTGTCTTTGTCCCAGCATGGTCTCTCCATTTGCCTGCATAACCGCACGCGCTTCAACCCAAGTCGCTAAACCATCTGCAATTCCAGAAGCCAACAAGCGCTTTGGAGCTTGAGCAATGACCTTTGAATCTACTAGAACAAGATCTGGGTTCTTGGTGTAAAAAATATATTTTTCAAATGCTCCTTCCTCAGTATAAATTACTGAAAGAGCTGATGTTGGTGCATCTGTCGAAGCAATAGTCGGTGCAATCACGACGGGATTTCCCAATAAATCTGCAATTGCCTTAGCACTGTCAATTGTTTTTCCACCACCAAGACCAATCACTAGATCTGCTCCATCTTTTTCAGCTAAAGCAGCTACCCGATTGATTTCATTATCCGAAGCTTCACCATTAAAACTGACATGCAATATATGAAGTCCATAGCGAGTAAGACAGGATTGGAACTTCTTTCCTACAATTTGATAAACAGTGTTGTCACAAAGCAAAACTGGATGGTTTCCTAAGTTCAAAATCTGTTTTGCATTTTCAAATAAGGCATCTTCACCTTGAATATAGCGAGAAGGGCTTGCAAAAGTTCTCATAAAATACCTCTTCCTACGCAAAAATGGAGATTAGATGTACTTTTGACCATGAATGAATGACCAATCTGCTGCAAAATCATTTACTGCCTTTGAAATAGACGGCATAGCAAAAGCTGCTTCAAAGACATCTGCACCTGCTGTAATAGCATGGGCACCATCAGCAAAAGCCTTGTTGACTTGTCCTACATTTTTAAAGGAAGCTGCTAAAATTTTGCTAGATGAACCTTCTACTGCAATCGCATCTGCCAATTGGCCAATAACTACATCTGAATCAATGTTCAAATTTTCCATACGGTTATAATAAGGAGCTAAATAATCTGCGCCTGCTTGAATGGCTAATAAACCTTGGAAAATGGTATAAATAGCAGTTGCCGTAATCTTGTAACCTTCTGCTTTTAAAACCTTTATAGCGGCTAAACCTTCAGGGGTTACAGGTACTTTGACAAACACATTTCCACTACAATGCTTGCGAATTTCAGCTGCATCTTTTAAAATTCCCTGATAATCTTTGGCAACAACCTGAATATGAATGGAAGGAGCTTTCCCAATAATTTCTCTAACTTCTTGGATGCGTTTAAAGAAATCAATCTCTCCCTCTTTTTTAGCGATGGTCGGGTTAGAAGTCACTCCTGCCAAGGGGAGAACTTGCGACCATTTTTTTATTTCTTCTACATTTAATGTATCAAGCATGAATTCCATAAACTGGACCTCTTTTATAATGTGTGTTCTGTACGTCCGATAATATCATCTTGTGTTGCTTTGGAGAGTACATTGAAGAATGCCGAATATCCTGCAACACGCACAATCAAATCACGGTGTTTTTCAGGATGTTTTTGCGCATCAATCAAGGTTTCTCTAGAAACAACATTGTATTGAATATGATAACCGTGCAAACGGTTAAAGAACGTACGAAGTAAAGCAATCAATTTAATTTTATCTTCTTCCTTAGACAAGGTCTGAGGATTCACTTTTTGATTGAGCAGAACCCCCCCAACGATTTCATCTGTCGGCAATTTAGAAACAGATTTCAATACAGAAGTCGGACCATTCTTGTCCATATTGTGAGATGGAGAACAGCCTTCAGCGAGCGGTGTTCCTGCATTGCGGCCATCTGGTGTCGCCAAAGTACCGCGACCTTGACCAACATTGGCTGAAATAGAAGATGTTCCTGAATAGCGGATACCGCCAATTGGACCGCGTCCATAACGGGTATTTGGATATTTAGCAATTTCATCCACATAAATATCATAAGCATCAGTCACCAGCTTATCAGCGTAATCATCATCATTACCATATTTCGGTGCATCAGAAATCAACATCTCTTGAATCTCCTTGCCACGCTCACCTGCATAGTCCGTTTCAAGCGCATGCCAGAGTTCAGCTGGAGTCAATTTGCCTTCTTCAAAGACTAACTTCTTGATTGCTGCTAGTGAGTCTGATAGATTGGCAATACCGACTTGGAGACCAGAAATATAGTCATAGACAGCTCCCCCCTCTTTCAAATGCTTACCGCGTCCGATACAATCATCTGTCAAAGCTGAGCAGAGGATATCCGGCACTTCTCTTTCAAGAGACAGGTCGATAGAATTTTCCACGATGACACTCATACGAGTCAAGTGGCGCAAAGTCTTGTCCCAAGCCGTTTGCAGCTCAGCAAAACTCTTCATGTCTTTAAAATGACCGAAGCTTGGTGCAAAACGCTTGCCAGATGCGGGATCAATTCCATCGTTCATAGTGATGAGAAGCACTTTAGGGAAGTTCATATAGCTCATACCCGTACAACGGTAGCCCCATTTACCTGGCACAGCTGTCTCCACACAGCCGATAGCACTGTAGTCGTATGCATCTTCTTCCAAAACGCCTTTGGCAATAAAGGACGGAATAATAATCTCGTCATTATTGAAAGCAGGCATTCCAAAACCTAGTTTCATAACTTCTATGCATTCGTTCATAAAACGAGCATCTAGACCAGCATGGTAGCGAACTGTTAAGTTTGGCTGTGGCAAATGCGTCTGTGCAACAGATCTCAAAACCAGATATGAAAGGGGATTTACAGCATCTTTCTTATCACGTGTTTGTCCACCAATTGTCACATTTTGATACAAAGGACTACCAGCAGATGAGAAAGTATGAGCCTGACTGCGTACTTTATTGATCGTAATCGTCTTAATCCAAAGATTGGTTAAGCGTTCGACAATGCTTTCTTCCGTCTCGCGACCAGCTTCCAAGTCCGACTTAACATAAGGATACATGTATTGGTCAAAGCGCCCATAAGAGAGGGAGTGACCATTAGACTCAATCTGTAAAATACACTGGATAAACCAGACAGACTGAATAGCTTCAGCAAACGTTTCAACTGGTTCGTAAGGCACTTTGGAACAAATTCGAGCAATTTCCAATAATTCTTGACGGCGCTCTGGGCTTGCAGACTCTGCCATATTTTGAGCTAATTTGACAAAACGATCCGCATAAGCTTTCACAGCATCCACTACAATGAAAATTGAATCATAGAAATGATATTTATCAATACTAGCCGGATCTGTTAAATCCAAGGCCTCCTTAGCTGCCCGAGCTTTTTCCTCAAAACCTTTCAAACCATATTGAAGCAATTTTTGATAGTTGACTGCCAAGTGAGCATCACCAGAGTTCATCTTTCCTTCCATGCCAAAGAAGCCAGTTTCCATATAAACCTGAACTTCTTCTGGAAGTAAAGCCCCAGCTCTAGCACGGAGGTTATTGTTTTCCCAGAAGGGAGCGATGTTCCGGATTTGTTCTTTGGTTTCCTCTGTAATATAGAAAACATCACCGTCGCGCTTTTCAAAAAGATCTAATTCATTGAGTACAAATTCTAAAGTATACTCTGGGAAAATAGGTGCATCTTTATTAGATGAAGCCTGATTTCCAACAATCATGGTCTCATCTTCAATATAAAGCGTCATATTTTCCAAAATTTCCTTAAGCATATAAGCACGCTTCAGAACATTTGGCTTTTCTTTATGCTCTTGATAAGCTCTTGTTGCAAGAACAGCACGTTCAGCATCAATATAAGGTTTCTTGTCCAGCACATCTTCCCGATACTTGTTCATTCGGTCCGTTAAACTACCAAAATAACTCGTTTGTATCGTCGTTTTTTCTATTTCTTTTACATTAGTCATCACAGCATAACCTTTCTTATGAAATTATTTTTATTTCTTTCGTAACTATTGTAGCACGCAAGATGCAAAAATTCAATTATTTATAATCAATTATCAAATTAAAGATTTTTTGCACATTTGTGCTCAATCAACATTAAAATAATTTCTTTACAGTGATACAATGTAGTTTATCCTTCCGCTTTCAGTTCATTACTGTAAGCAAGATTGTCTTGGAATTTAAAGAATGGGAAATAGATGAGAGTGGACATAGCTAAAATGACAACTTGGATGAGAGCACCCTGCCATCCTGCTACTAAGAAACCAGAAATAATAGCTGGTGTACTCCATGGCAAGGTCACCCCTGAAAATGGCTGCATAAAGCCAATTGCTATAGAACCATAAACAATTACAGCCGCTAAAACAGGTACAAGAATAAAAGGCAAGAACATGACGGGATTCATAACAATTGGAAACCCAAACACAACTGGTTCATTGACATTAAAGATTGCTGGAAAAGCAGCAACCTTTCCTAGTGCTTTGTATTGTTTAGACTTAGCTGCAAAGAGCATGGCTACCACCAAACCAAAAGTAATACCAGAACCAGACAAAATAAGGAAACTATCCAAGAATTGCTGAGTGACAATGTGAGCACCTTTTCCAACAGATAACTTTCCAGCAGCAAGCAAGGCTTTATTAGCATCCAGATTTGAAAGTAAGAGAGCGGTCACTACACCATTGACAACAGATTGTCCGTGTACACCAAACCACCATAGGAAAGAGATGAAAAAGGCAATACCGATTGCACCGTAAAGGGAACCAGTCAATCCTTGCAGCGGTACTTGAATCACACCATAAATCATTTCGATAAAAGTACCACCCTTTGTCAGCATTTTAGCAAGAATATAGACTACCATGGAAAGGAAGAATATCACAAAAGCTGGAATCATAGCCTCAAATTGCTTGGCGATCGCTTGAGGAACTTGCTCTGGCATCTTAATAACAATATGTTTTTGAATAAACATGGTATAGATACTACCGACAACCAAACCAATAATAATGGCTCCAATAATCCCCTGACCGCCAAACCAAATCTTGGCAATCGCGTCTGTAATTTCTTCACCTTTTTCTGGAATATAAGAAGATTTTAAAAGAATGAAGAAAGAAGACACAGATAACACACCTGCCGGCAGAGGCTCTACACCACTATTTTTAGCATAAGAATATCCTATAGAAAAACAGGAAATCAAACCCATAATCGCAAAAGTTCCTGAGTAAACCTGCATAAATGGCTCGGTCCAATTTTTCCCGAAAATGCCTGCAATCGCTTGATTAAGGCCTTCAAATGGTAACTGTCCTACAATCAGAAAGATACTTCCAACAACTGTCAAGGGCAGAATTGCCAACATGCCATCCTTTAAGGCAATAATACCGCGCATATTGACAAATTTCATAATCGGCGTAATAATTTTTTGAGTATCTATTTTAGCCATAACTAAGCTCCTTGTTTTTGTTCCAAAAGCCCCAAAGCGAGATTCAATACTTTTTTACCATCTAGCATGCCATAGTCCGCCATTGGAATGACCGCAATTGGAATATGGTTCTCTTCGCAAATGGCAGCTGACTTATCCAAAGTATAAGCTACTTGTGGTCCTAACAAAGCAACATCCAAGTTTGGTGCATAATCTGCTAACTTGGCCTGAGAATAAGCATCAATCTCAACCTCTAAACCAGCTTCTTTCGCAGCTATTTTCATATTATTGACCAACATTCCTGTTGAAAAACCTGCTGCACAAAACAACCCAATTTTAATCATATCTTCATCCTCCTGATGATTTATTTTTTCACTTGTAATTCTTTTCTCAAGTCAATGATTTCCTTGATAAGATTAATTTCTGTAATACTGGTCATCAAATGATCCTGAGAGTGGACAAACAAAGCTGTAATTTCTGTCTTTGTTCCCCCCGCTTCCTGTGCCAAAAACTCCGTTTGAAGATTATGAGCTTCTAATAATGCCTGATCTGCCAATTCTAGATACTCATTACACTTTTCAAACTCATCATTTTTTGCTAATGACAAAGCTTGGTAAATATGCTGTTTGGCATCCCCAGCATGCAAGATTAACCCCATAATGATTTGATCAGCTACAATCACTTCCATATTTAACGTTACTCCTATTTTTATTTACAAAATATATCTTTCTTTTATTTGAAAGCATTTTATTTTTGTTTGTAACTCAAATTTATCATCTTTCTCTTATTCCGTCAATATATCACTGAACAAATTCTCTTTTTTTATATTTATCGCACATTTGTGCTTATCAAATAAAATAAAAAGGGTCAGAATCATTATTCTTGACCTTTTGAAAATGAAATAATGAGGAAAAGGAGAACTTTTATAAACTACTAATTAACTGCACTATTATCCAATTCCAACACTTTTAAAATAGTTACTTCATCTGTAACTAAATGGTTGACATACCCAGCACGTAAAACCGCCAAAATAGCGGCAGCTTTTTGACGACCATAGGCGAAAGCCAGACTGTGAGGAACTGTTTTTAAATAATCTAAAGAAATAGCAACTGTTCGATTTTGCAACTGTTCATCAACCAACTCACCATTTTCATCAAAAAAGCGGCAACAAATTTCTCCGACAGCTCCTTCATTTTCCACTGTACGAAAATCTTCAGCCGTCAGCATATCCAACCACTGCCGATTCTTTTCATCCACTTGTCCGCCAATACCAACAACAACCACATCTAGTTCTTGCCAACTTCTTTTTAAGTCCTCAAAATATTTAGAAGATAAAATTCCTTTTGCTAAGCTCTCGTCTTCCTGTATAATCGTCGCATTCATAAAGCGACAATCCCCATGGTATTTATTAGCCATACTGTAAATGAGGGTATTAACATGATAACGAGCATGAATATGGCTAGGTCCGCCAGCCAATGGAAAAAAATGCACATTATTCAAGTGCCGACTGCCCGAGTGTTCTACCAAGAGACTAAGACTCTTTCCCCATGAAAATCCAACTTTAGCATTGTCATCAATCATCCCCCGAAGCATTCCTGCCGCTGATTGAGCTAACCGCTGCTCCAAATCAGAAGGTGAATCATCCACTTGATTTGCTACGATTTCAAGTCCTTTTAACCCATACTTCTCTTTCACTACATTTTCTAAATGAAACAAACGCGTATCAAAGGCTTCAATCTCGATTTTGACAATGCCTTCCTTTTTAGCTTCAGCCAGCATACGACTCACAGTTGTCCGATAAATCCCTGTCTCTGCTGCAATTTCTGCCTGACTTTTCTCCTCTATATAATAAAGATAAGCAATCTTAGCTAATAGCCTTTTTCTTTCACTTTTCATCTTATCTCCCTCTACTTATCAGACTAGAGTCAATTTGATATTGGCTGCTTTTAGGCGTTGAACCGCGGCTGTCGGAATAGCTTGATCGGTTACCACCTGCGAAACCTGTTTCAAACCAAAGCGCTTGACAGTCCCTCTTTTATCAAATTTACTCGAATCTGTTAACACAATCATTTTATCAGATGCTTCCGACATATATTGCACCACTTCGCTACGCATTAAATCTTTACCTGTAAAACCAAGCTCTTCATCATAGCCATCAGTCCCTACAAAAGCATGTTCTACATGGAAAAATTGAATCATTTCCTTAAGTAAAGGACCGACCGTAACTTGCGAATCGTTCTGAAATTCACCGCCTAGCAAGATAATCTTGCAAGAATCTACTTTTCTCACATAGTCTGCGATAAAATAAGAATTTGTAATAATTTTCACGTTCTTCTTAGTACGACAGATTTCTTCAGCTAACAGAGCACAAGTTGAACCAGATTCAATGATAATCGTTTCATTGTCTGCAACAATTTTTGCCGCTTCTTGTGCTATCTTTCGCTTGGTATCATAATGAAAAGAAAGCCGGACATTCAAGTCATCACCACTATTTAAGACCGCATAACCGTGCTCCCGATGAAGCAAGCCTTTCATTTCCAGCTTATCCAAATCTTTCCGAATCGTTACTTTAGAGACTTTTAATTTATCAGATAAAGTATTAACATCAATTTTTTCAAACTCCGAAACGAGCTTAACGATTTCATCTAAACGTTCCATTTTATTCACCTCATTCTTTATTTTAACAGAATTTAAGGAATAAATAAAATAAAAAATAGTTTCATTCGTAATTGTTTTTCTTTCGTTTGTTTGATATAATAAAAGAAAATAAGCAAGAAAAGAGTGTACATCATGAGTGCAGAAAAAGGAATCATCTTTAATATTCAACATTTTAGTATTCACGACGGACCAGGAATTCGGACAACTGTTTTTCTAAAAGGCTGTCCTTTACGCTGTCCTTGGTGTGCCAATCCAGAATCTCAGAAATTTAAACCTGAGCCCATGTTAGACGCTTCTAGCAAAAAGACTATCACCATGGGAGAGGAAAAAAGCGTTGAAGAGATTATCAAAGAAGTTCTCAAAGATAGAGAATTTTATGAAGAATCAGGTGGGGGCCTGACCTTGTCTGGTGGAGAAATCTTTGCTCAGTTTGAATTTGCCAAAGCAATCCTTAAAGCTGCCAAAGAAAAAGGTATCCATACAGCAATTGAAACGACAGCCTTTGTAGATCATAACAAATTCGTTGATTTGCTCCAGTATGTAGATTTTATCTATACTGACTTAAAGCATTATAACACCATCAATCACCGCAAAGTCACAGGGGTCAAAAATGAACTAATTATCAAAAATATTCATTATGCTTTTTCGCAACAAAAAACCATTGTCCTGCGTATTCCTGTTATCCCTAGCTTTAATGACTCTCTAGAAGATGCCGAACAATTTGCTATTTTATTTAAAAAATTATCTATTGACCAAGTACAACTCTTACCTTTTCATCAATTCGGTGAAAATAAATATAAATTACTAAAACGTTCTTATGAAATGGAAAATGTGCAAGCTCTACATCCGGAAGACCTCTATGATTATCAGCAAGTTTTTCTTGATTATGAAATCAACTGTTATTTTTAGCTCCTCTTTTTCTCCAAAAAACAATCCATTTCTCACGAAATGGATTGTTTTTTTATCTCTTCTTGGGCGGATGCAACGACATCTGCCAGACTGGTCTTGCTAAGTTCTTCTTCCATTGCTGCTTGAATTTCTGCTAATTTGTCATCTAAAACTAAGTGAATATTTCTGCCAATGGGACAAGATGGATTGGGATGCTCATGAAAGCTAAAGAGTTGCCCAGATTTGCCCAGACTTTCTACTGCTTGATAGACATCCAAAAGGGTAATATCTTTTAAATCTTTCCTAATGATAGCTCCTCCCCTCCCACGCGCTACAGAAATCAAATCTGCACTTTTCAACTGTGATAATGTCTTGCGAATAATGACAGGATTTACTCCAACGCTATCAGCTAAAAAATCACTAGTCACTTTATGTTCTTGACATTCTAGTGCTATAACAGTCAACATGTGCGTGGCAATGGTAAAACGACTCGAAATTTGCATGTAAAACTCCTTTCATTTGCACCTTCTATTACTAGTATACTTTATTTACGTTGTAACTTCAAGTGTTACTTCTCAAAAAAACTCCTTGAGATGTGCAACATAATCTTCTCGCTCACTAATTGCTCGAAGTAAATCATGATTATGCGTATGATGAATTCCATTGACCAGACTTTCGTAATATACTTCATAATAAGGCAACTTCAATGTTCTAGCCATTTCCAATTCTTTATTTACATCATAAGCCACTCGTCGAAAATCGACATCTGCTAATCCCTGTTCATCAATTTTTAAAATAGCATACTGAGCTCGCAGATCCTTTCGCAAACAAGCATCTAGAAAAAACGGCTGACCGATAGATCCCGGATTGATAATCATCTGTCCCCCCGTCGCATAACGAAGAAATTGCTGATGAATATGACCATAAATGGCAATGGCACAATTGTTACCTTCAAACAGACGATCAAAATTCTCTTGTTGACCAATATGAATCAGCTCTCGTCCCCAATTTTTATCTGGCAAATGATGAGTCACAGCAATTTCTAAATCGCCAACTTTTGTCAAAAGCTGCAAAGGCAATTCATGCAATCGGTTCAGTTCTTCAGGTGTGACTTCTTCCAAAAGATACTGGCATAAACAAACCATATATAAATGACTAGGGCGACTGATATCTAATTTCCCATGAAGGGCATTCCAAATGCTATCCTCCCAATTTCCCCGCACTTGGAGACTGATTGGTAAAGTAGCCATTAAGTCGAGAATCTTCCTTCGACCCGTTCCCGGTGCCAATAAATCTCCCAAAAACCAGTAATCGGTCACCTGTTCCTTTTTAGCGTCCGCCAAAACAGCTTCTAATGCCGTTACATTTCCATGAATATCTGATAATAAAGCAATTTTTCGTTTCATTGTACCGTTTCATCTGTCCTTTATAAAATATTATAACAAACCAAGAAAAAACTTCCACTCCCAAGTTTGAGTGAAAGTTTTACTGCCTCATCAATCTACCGACTTCAACGCTTCCAACATGTCAATACGCCTCAATATTGCATTGACCATAAAGCCTAAGACAATCAAAATCATGATGATAGAAAAGACTGGTACAAGATATACAAACACCGATACTGCCGGATTGAGAAGAAAGGCGTCTGGGGCAATCGTCTCTAAAAGGGAGCGATGTAAAATATTTCCTAAAAACAAGCCTACAATAATACCAATAACAGACAAAAGAATGGTCTCTCGATAAATGTAAAGCGTGACTTCTTTATTATGAAATCCCAATACTTTAATCGTTGATAATTCTCGAATCCGCTCTGCAACATTGATATTCATCAAGTTATAAAGAATCACAATGGCTAGTAAAATAGAGGCAACAGTTAAAATCTGCATTACAAAGCCAAGAGATTTGACAATGACATCAATTTGTTCCAAAATCCCCGTATTTTGTACGACTGCTCGCACACCAGTTAATTTCATGAAGGCTGCTGCGGTATCCTGCACATTTTTGCTAGAGGAATCTTTCAATTTTATCAGATAAGCATTTTCTTGGAACTTACGAGCAAATACCGTTTGATAATAGTCCTGATTCATAAAGATAAAATGCCCTGCGTACATTTCAGTGATACCAGAAACTTTGATTTTATAGCGTTTTCCTTCATCGGATGTCACCTCAAAAGTATCTCCAACAGAAACATGCATAATGGTTGCTAATTTCTGAGAAATGACCGCTCCATGCGAAGACAAGTTCAAGCTCGCTTTGCTTTGACTATCATATAACTCTATGAAATGATGAAAATCCTTGCCTGTTGTCACAAATAACGCGAGAGACTGTTCATCTTTAGCACCCTTGATTTTTTTGGTAAATGTTTCTTGATAAATACCGCGTTTTTTAGCTATTTTTTTATCTGCTAATAAATGATTGATTGCTGCTTGCTCGTCTGATTTGAGATGATGTTTTTGCGAAATGACCGCATCGTATTTGATAATTTCTCCATACTGCCGATTTCCCATACCTTCCATGGAAGAAGACATCCCCAAACCGGCAAATAAGAGGGCGACGGAGCCTGCCACACCAAAAATGGTCATCAGCATTCTTTGCTTGTAACGAAAGATATTTCGAGCCGTCACTTTTTGCGTAAAGCTAAGCCGACGCCAGATGAAGTCAATCCGCTCTAGCAAGATTTTTGAGCCTTTGGTAGGTGCCTTGGGCAACAATAATTGAGATGGTTTTTCTTTCAATTCTTTGTGAGCAATATAAAGGGCTGGTACAACGCCACACAAGACCGAGCACACGAGAGCAATGAGACTGATTTCCCAATAAAAGTTTAATCGCAAAGCTGGATAAGTTGATGTCTTAAAAATCGTTTTCCCTAAGATGTAGGGTAAGAAATAAGTACCTAACAAACTTCCCATTACTGTACCTAACAAACTTGAAACCAAGCCATAGACGACAAATTTCTTAACGACATCTTGGTTCCGATAACCCAAAGCTTTTAAAACACCTGCATTTGTGCGTTCTTCGCTGACAAAACGCGTCATTGTCGTTACCGTTACAAGGGCAGCTACCAGATACAGTACAATCGGGAAAGCATTCCCTACAGCTGAGATGCCATAAGCACGATTCCCCGTTGTTGTGTACTCGTCAGCTCCTGGAAATGTCCGACGTGTATACACGCGGTAGGTTGGTACAGACAAACCAGCTACTTCATCTTTTGCCTTTTGAATGTCCGCTTGCCCATTTTTTATTTTTGTTTCAGCATCTTTCTTTTGCTTTTCGTATTCAGTTTTTTTATCGTTCAATGTTGCCTGAGCTTGGTCCAATTGTGCCTGACCGTCTGCGATTTGTTGTTTTGCTTGTGCTAATCGGACTTGACCTGCTTGGTAGTCAGCTTGTTTATTTTTTAAGGTTGCCTGACCACTTTGATATTGAGCCAAGCCTGCATCATATTCAGCTTGTTTCGCATTCAATGCCTCAGCTGCAGATTGGTATTGGGCAAGTCCTGTTTGATAAAGCGCTTCTTGGCTTTTGTACTGCGACAGTCCAGTTTGAAATTCAGCCTGCTTTTGCTCCAGTTCTGTACGGACAAGATTTAATTTTGCTTCTTCTTGTGCTAGTTGAGTTTGTGCTGCCACAATTTCAGGCACTGTTGCTGGATCAATTCCTTGTGCTTGTAGCGCAGCTATTTTGGTCTGCAAATCAGTTTTTGCAGCTGCAAGTTGCATTTGACCTTTTTCCAATTCTGCCTGCGCTGTAGCTAATGTAGCTTGAGCATTTGTTACATTTTCTTTTGCAGCAGACAACTGACTAGCTGCCTGATCTAATTGGGTTTTCATTTGGTTCAATTGTCCCCAACCTGAAGAAAGTTGAGCAGCGGCTGTATCCAATTTTGCTTTTGAGCTTGCTAAAGTTTGTTCAGCCTGTGCAATTTGAGCTGCGCCCTGTGCAAGCAAGTTTTCTTTTTCAGTTAGTTGACCTTGAGCAAGCTCTAAATCTGCTCTTTTTTGATCAATTTGATCCTGCGCATTCCTTAGTTGCTGCTGGGCATCTGCCAATGCTTGTTGAGAAGTTTGAATTTTTGCTTCTCCGTCCGCAATTTTTGTCTGTGCTTGTTTTTTTATCTCTGATAAACGATTTTTCCCATTATCAGCCACTAGCTTTTCCAGCTCATTTTCATACTGTTTTACCTTTTTTCGATAGGAGTCTCCAAAAGAATTAAGTGCTTTTAAATCGTCATACTTCAAACGAGCAACTGTATAGACTGAACTTTGAAATGTTTTTGGCATCACCACTGCATAAGCAGATAAGGTCCCACTCCCTGAGTTAGAATTGCCAAGAGAAATCGTCGAAGCCAATTCACTTGAATTGACGAATCCCGTCACCGTAAAGGTATGCTGCTTTAGAGCATAATTAGTGGTTCCTTCCTCGTTCAAAGTAATGCTATCGCCAATCTTGTATTTTCCTTGATAAAAACTAGCCAAAGCCACTTGATTTTCCTTGCTTGGAAAATGACCTGAAACAAGCTTGAACTTGGAAATATTAGTTGTATTAGAAAAAACTCGAACAGAAGTTGAACTATCCCCAATCACTGTATCTGTAAAATAACCATATTCTACCTGTGCATTTGGGATTGTATTCAGTTCTTTTTGGTCAGCTTTGCTAACACCATAGTCTGACATCACTGCCAAATCCATCATTTTCATCTGTGAAAGATAACGATTGGCTGAATTTTCAATGTCTGGACTGGCTGCTTTCAGTCCTACTAGCGCAAAAGAACCTAACATCATCAAAAACATAATGGACAGAAAGCGTCCTTTGGACTGACGAAAAGAGAGCCAGATATCCTTATTTAGAATGGATTTTTTCATATCACCACTCCTCACTAATACTCTAGACTTGCGATATCTTGAGGATGTTCATTCAAAGTGACGGACTGAATCCGTGCATCATGCATACGAATCACGCGGTCTGCAATCGGAGCTAACGCACCATTGTGAGTCACGATAATCACTGTCGCACCTTGCTTGCGCGACATATCTTGAAGGATTTGCAGTACTTGCTTACCTGTTTTATAATCTAGCGCACCTGTTGGTTCATCACAAAGCAAAATTTTAGGATTTTTTGCCACGGCACGCGCAATGGAAACCCGTTGCTGCTCGCCGCCAGATAATTGAGCAGGAAAATTATGCAGTCGATTTCCCAAACCAACTGCTGCTAGTGCCTCTGCTGCATCCTGTGCATCTTGAACAATTTCCGAAGCCAACTCAACATTTTCTAACGCCGTCAGATTAGGAACTAAATTATAAAATTGAAAGACGAAACCAACATCATTTCTCCGATAGTCTGTCAGTTGATAAGCGTTGTAATGCGCTATATTTTGCCCATCAATCAGCACATCTCCCTCGTCATTACTATCCATTCCACCAAGAATGTTCAGAATCGTCGATTTTCCAGCACCAGAAGCTCCAAGAATGATGACCAATTCTCCTTTTTCGATGTCAAAAGAGATGTCATTGTTGGCAATGATTTCTGTGTCTCCCATTTGATACCGTTTGTAACTATGCTTCATTTCAATATAAGCCATCGTCTTTTCCTCTTTCAGTTTCCATGTCCAATTAAATAAACAAGCTGTTGATTAGATCCTATCTTTATTATAAAATAGACTTAACATAAAGGCAATCATCAATTATCAACAGAGTGTTCATTTAAGGAGTGTTATGGTACAAAATCGACAAACAGCAACCAAGCAGCATATCAGAGAAGCCCTCATTCAGCTCTTGTTAGAAGAAAAATTTGAAACAATTTCCGTTAGTAAACTCTGTCAACGAGCAGGTATCAACCGTGGAACTTTTTATCTTCACTATCTTGATAAATTCGACCTAATTGAAACACTAAAAGAAGAAATTATTACCCAATTACGTAAAAATTTTGAAGAAACGACAAACACGCGCGACCTACTCATTGCCAATCTAAGCTATCTCCAACAAAACCATGACCTGATTTATGCCGTTTCTCAAAGTCATTACCTCAATTTCCGTGAAACAATCCGTGAATTTATGCTTAGTATTTTAACGAACGATCAGCACAAAGTTCAAACCGAACACTTTTTAAAAGAAAATTTCCCCATTTCTGAAAAATATGCACTTGAAGTTTTTCTATCTAGCATAGAGGGCATTATCTCACTCTGGATTTCAAGCGGTACTAAAGAAACGCCTGAAGAAATGACGAATATGATTTTACAAACCTTTGATTACGATGCTTGGCGATTGTAAACTAAAAAACTCTATTTCTATAAAAGGGATTTCCTCAATTAGAAATAGAGTTTTTGATATACATTTTTTCTAAAGCTCAGAAATTGAAAGGTTGTAAAATGAGACGACAGCATACAGACTATGATGTTCTATTGCATATCTTTATAACCAGTCATGTCATCATTGCAACCTATCATCTACTTTTTAGCTTAGTTGTCCTTATCATCTATGCGTGATTTTCTAGCAATATCTGCCAAAATATGATTTACAAATTCTGCAATTGTTTCTGTATGCGTTTGTTTTTGACCATAACGACGAACATTCACCGTACCGTCTGCTTGTTCCTTGTCTCCTACAATCAATTGGTAAGGAACTTTATGGGTTTGACTTTGACGAATCTTGTATTGCATTTTTTCATTGCGCTCATCGACATCCACACGAACACCACGATTGCGCAATTCTTTCGCCACTTTCCAAGCATAGTCAGCATGTGCTTCATTAGAAATCGGAATGACTGTCACTTGATGAGGAGCAAGCCAAGTTGGGAAAGCACCTTTGTATGTTTCAATCAAGTAAGCAATAAAGCGCTCCATAGTAGACACAATACCACGGTGAATCATGACTGGACGATGCTCTTCACCGTCTGCTCCAACATAATGAAGGTCGAAACGTTCTGGTAGCAAGAAGTCCAATTGAATAGTGGAAAGGGTTTCTTCATTTCCAAGAGCCGTTTTTACTTGGACATCCAATTTAGGACCGTAGAAAGCAGCTTCGCCTTCTGCCTCAAAATAGTCCAAACCTAAGTCATCCATTGCTCCTTTTAACATGCGTTGAGCATTTTCCCACATTTCATCATTATCAAAATATTTATGCTTGTCATTCGGGTCACGATAAGACAGACGGAAACGATAATCTGTGATATTAAAGTCTTTGTAAACGTCAATCATCAAATCCAACACATGTTTAAATTCTTCTTGAATTTGCTCTGGCATGACAAATAAGTGAGAATCGTTTAGGGTCATTTCACGAACACGTTGGAGTCCTGAAAGTGCACCTGATTTTTCAAAGCGATGCATCATACCAAGTTCCGCAATACGAATTGGCAGCTCACGATAAGAATGCACATGGTTTTTATAGACCTCAATATGGTGTGGGCAATTCATTGGACGAAGAACAAATTGTTCACCGTCTCCCATATCCATTGGCGGGAACATATCTTCTTGGTAATGTTCCCAGTGACCAGAAGTTTTGTATAATTCCACACTTGCAAGCGGTGGCGTATACACGTGTTGGTAGCCGTCATTGACCTCACGGTCTGTAATATAGCGCTCTACGATACGACGAATAGTCGCACCGTCTGGAAGCCAAAATGGAAGACCTTGCCCAACCTCAGGAGAAATCATGAAAAGATCCAACTCTTTACCGAGCTTACGGTGGTCACGTTCCTTCGCTTCTTCACGCATTTGAAGATAGTTTTTCAAATCTTTCTTATCAAACCAAGCTGTACCATAAATCCGTTGCATCATAGCATTATCACTGTTCCCACGCCAGTAAGCACCCGCTACATTTAACAAATGGAAAATTTGAATACGTCCAGTTGACGGTACATGAGGTCCACGACAGAGATCCACATATTCACCTTGACGGTAGATTGTCAAACCACCTTCATCTTCTGAATGCTCCTCAATCAATTCCAACTTGTAAGGATCATTCTTGAAAATTTCTCGTGCTTGATCTTTTGTCACTTCTTCGCGAATTGACGGGAAATTCTCCTTGACAATCTTCTTCATTTCTTCTTCGATACGAGGCAAATCTTCGTTGGAAATTTGTCCTGCGGTATTGTCTGTATCATAGTAAAATCCGTCCTGAATAGCTGGACCGACACCCAAGTGAATGTCTGGGAAGAGACGACGAGCAGCTTGGGCAAAGAGATGAGCAGCCGAATGGCGCAAAATAGGAAGAGCATCTTCATGGTCAGGTGTCACAATTTCGATGCTACCGTCTTCTGTGATAGGACGAGTGGTATCGATGAGTTTGCCGTTGAATTTACCAGCCAAGGCTTTCTTTGCCAAGGAATTGCTGATAGACTGAGCAATATCAAAAGTTGTGCTGCCACTTTCGTATTCATGAACAGCGCCATCTGGGAAAGTAATCTTAATCATAGTTTTCTCCTTTAATATCTATTTTATTTGTATTGGGCAATTTTAAGAGCCTGGCAATCTTTTCAGCAGTCTCCTTTTCCGATCGACTACCATCTGTCATGAGACTGGGATAGCCTAATTTCTGAGCTTCCTTCCGCACCATTTGGGCAAACAGAATGTCCCGCTGCATCCAGTTTTCAAAAGCTTGCTCAGGATTGGATGTTCCCTCTAAGACATAAGGAACCCATTCTCTCTGTTTATAATGCTTTTTCTGAAAATCAGCTGTCGGAGTCAAGCATAGATAGGAAACCGCTGGTTCTTCAAGACTTTTTATCAGGTGAGGCAGAAGCCCTGCTCCCTCCACCAAGAGGGCTTTGTCTTGATCTTTTATCAAGCAAGATTTCACATAAGGAAAAATCTCTTCATAAAAGCGCCATTCTTCATCTGCCATCTCTTCTGGATTTCTCATCCAGATTTGTTCCGGATTTCTGTCCTGTCTAAGAAGGCAAATCGGTCGTGAGTCTACACTTGCTTGACTCATCATCTCGTCCACCAAATCATCCAGCTTGATATGAAGCGAATCGTACTTCCGAGCAAGAAGGGAAGCGAGCGTTGATTTCCCGCTGCAGGGTGATCCGCCAATCATATAGAGCATAACTTTTCCTCCCTTCAACAAAATAAAAAAAAACGACATCCCGAAAAGGACGTCGCAACGTGGTTCCACCTTCATTCATGTACAACAAAAAAGTTTGTTGACACCTCTGATTGGCTCTAACGTAGCCACCGTTTTATGTTTGCATAAAAGCTAACAGAGTAGTCTCAACTGCCTTCCTCTGCGCGATTTTCAGCTCCACGCGCTCTCTAAAAGATTCCAGTCAGCGATATGTCTCTAAAAGGTATTATAGCACGATTGAAAAATTTTGCAAGTCCTATGATTAAAGTATATTGTGTTTTGGAACCATTCGAAACAGCACAGCTCTAAAACCCACAACGAATATGAATTTCATTTTCTGAAGTTTTGGAACCATTCGAAACAACACAGCAAGTTAAAATAAGGCTTTGTCCGTACTCAAGCTTGCAAAAGCGTGCACCGATTCGGTGCTTTTTTCTTTCTCTTCTTTCAATCAGGAACACAAAAAACAGCCTCACGACTGTTTTTACTTTTATCCTACAGAGCCTTCCATACTCATATTGATGAGCTGATTAAGTTCGACTGCATACTCCATTGGGAGTTCTTTGGTGATTGGTTCCATAAAGCCATTGATAATCATAGCAGTTGCTTCTTCTTCGCTAATACCGCGGCTCATAAGGTAATAAAGCTGATCCTCTGAAACCTTAGAAACCTTAGCTTCGTGTTCAAGTGCAACATTTGAATTGTGAATTTCATTAAATGGAATGGTATCTGAGCTGGATTCACCATCCATAAGAATCGTGTCGCACTCAATGTGAGACTTTGAACCAGCACTGTTCTTGCCAAAACGGACTTGACCGCGGTAATCCGTCTTACCACCGTCTTTGGCAACAGACTTGGAAATCAATGTGCTAGAAGTCTTTGGCGCATTGTGATAGACTTTACAACCCGCATCCAAATGCTGACCATAATTAGCAAAGGACATGGAAAGGACTGAAGTTCTTGCATTGCGGCCATTCAAAATGCTACAAGGATATTTCATATTGACCTTGCTGCCCAGATTGCCATCAATCCATTCCAAAGTACCGCCTTCTTCAACCGTTCCACGCTCTGTCACCAGATTATAAACGTTGTCTGACCAGTTTTGAATCGTTGTATAGCGGAAAAAAGCATCTTTTTTGACAATAATTTCCACATTTGCAGCATGAAGACTATTGGTCGTATAAGTCGGCGCTGTGCAGCCCTCAATGTATTGAATAGAGCCACCCTCTTCTACGATAATGAGCGAGCGTTCAAACTGACCGGCATTCTCTCCATTGATACGGAAATAGGTCTGAACTGGCACCTGACATTGAACATTTTTAGGAACATAGATAAATGTACCACCTGACCAAACAGCACTATTTAAAGCGGAAAATTTGTGTTCTGCATTAGAAATGACTGTGCCAAAGTATTTTTTCACCAAATCCGGATATTCTTGTACTGCCGTGTCGGTATCGGTAAAGATAATGCCTTGCTTGGCAAATTCTTCTTTCATGTTATGATAGACTACCTCAGATTCATATTGAGCAACAGCTCCTGACAAAAATTGGCGCTCTGCTTCAGGAATACCCAAACGCTCAAAGGTTTTCTTTATTTCATCTGGCACTTCATCCCAACTTCTAGCCCGATCTCCACTTAATTTTTGATAATAGATAATATCATCAAATCGTATGCCGGATAAATCTGGTCCAAAATCAGGCATGGGCAATTTATGAAACAATTCTAAAGAACGCAAGCGATAATCCAACATCCATTGCGGTTCATTTTTAATTTCAGAAATTTCACGAACAACCTCTTCTGTCAGACCCTTACCAGTCGAGAACAAAGGCTTCACATCGTCATGAAATCCAAAAGCATAATCTCGTACTTTCGTCATCTCATTCCTCCCATTGATACAAATTATCTTCTCTTATTATACTATTCTATATTAGAAATGTCAGAATATATGCCTAAAATATAATAAATTAAGCTAAAAAAGACTAGGAAAATTTCCCAGCCTTCTTACATGATTACCGTACTTTTTCGGCTAATGCTTCAGCGAACTTCTCCAGATTTTCAATATCTTCATCTTCTGCTGATAGATCGACTTTGACATTTTCAGCACCTTTTTCAGCACCTGTCGCTGCAAAAGCGCGATCAAAGTCATCTACTGCCTTACAAAACTCATCATAAAATGTATCGCCTGACCCGACAACACCATAAATCTTTCCGGTCAAGTCAAGACTAGCTAAATCTTCATAAAAATCAACAATTTCATCAGGCAACTCGCCGTCACCGTATGTGTAAGAAGCAACGATTGCGATGTCTGCTTCTAGAAATTCCTCTGCATCAACCGTTGTGCATTCATCAATATCTACTTCTAAACCAAGTTCTTTTAATTTATCAGCTACAATATCTGCGATTTCTTCTGTATTTCCTGTCATACTCGCAAATACAATTTTTGCTAAAGCCATAATTTCCTCCAAAAAATTCTATCAGTTTATTATAACACATTGAACAAATTGTTGCACTTCAAATCTCTTAAAGTTCCCTACTTTTCCCTTTTACTTTTTAAAATAATCATCTTATGATACAATGAATAAAAGGTAGAGCGGAGGTTATCATATGGAAATTTTCAAGCAAATTTTACATAAAATTAAAGAATATGATACGATTATCATTCATCGTCACATGCGACCCGATCCTGATGCATTAGGAAGTCAAGTCGGTTTGAAAAAATTACTTCAAGTCAATTTCCCTGAGAAAAAGATTAAAGTAGCAGGAAAGACTGAACCTACTCTTGCTTGGCTGGCTAAAATGGATGATGTTTCAGACGATGATTACAAACATGCTTTAGTTATTGTTTGTGATACAGCAAATACTGCTCGGATTGATGACGAACGGTACAACAAAGGAGATTTTCTCATCAAAATCGATCATCATCCAAACGATGACATTTACGGAGACATTTCTTGGGTGGATACTAGCTCTAGTAGTGCTAGTGAGTTAATTGCTCTCTTTGCATTGGAAAATAAACTGAAACTAGATGATTATTCTGCTAAATTGCTTTATGCTGGAATTGTCGGTGATACAGGACGTTTCCTATATCCTGCCACAACTACCCGCACAATGGCTGTCGCAAGTAAACTTCGCGAGTATCCCTTTGATTTTGCTGCTTTGGCTCGAAAAATGGACTCTTTCAGCTATCAAATCGCTAAACTCCAAGGCTATGTTTACGACCATTTAGAAGTCGACGAAAATGGTGCAGCTCGTGTCATTTTAACTCAGGAACTTCTCAAAGCCAATCATTTAACAGATGCTGACACTTCTGCTATCGTTTCAGCTCCGGGGCGTATTGACAGCGTTGAATTATGGGGAATTTTTGTTGAGCAAGAAAATGGCAACTATCGCGTTCGGTTGCGGAGTAAATTTATCCCGATTAATGAAGTAGCTAAAAAACACGACGGAGGCGGTCATCCTCTTGCCAGTGGTGCCAATGCTTACTCCAAAGAAGAAATCGAAGAAGTTTATCAAGAATTGAAAGAATTGGCAAAAAGGAAATAATTTGGTAGAAAAGACTTGTCAAATCCGCTAGAATTTGGTAAACTATCAAAGTAACGAATCTATGGCTCGCAGAGAGACCATGGCAGAAAGGAAATTTTTAAAAATGAGAAAAGATATTCATCCTGAATACCGTCCTGTTGTCTTTATGGATACTTCAACTGGCTACAAATTCCTTAGTGGTTCTACTAAGTATTCTAGCGAAACTGTTGAATGGGAAGATGGAAACACTTATCCTTTGATCCGTGTGGAAATTTCATCAGACTCACATCCATTCTATACTGGACGTCAAAAATTCACTCAAGCAGATGGACGTGTGGATCGTTTCAACAAAAAATACGGTCTCAAATAAAAATCGTATTTACATTACAAAAAATGTTGATAATAAGCCTTTTCCAATTTTGGGAAAGGTTTTTTATATAATCAACAAAACTTGGAATCTACGACAGTATGACTTCCAAGTTTTTACCTTTTTTCACATTCAGTATTTTAATTGCTGAATAACCAATACATGGCTATCTTTCACACCATATAAACTATGAAGTTCATTGGGTTCCATGGTTAAAAAACTTCCGGGAACAAGTTGAACTGTTTGACCAGATGCTGTAAAATCAACCTTTCCCTCTAGACAGACAACAGTCACCAAAGCATCAGCCTTGTGTTCAGGAATCGTTTTTCCTTCTCCTAAGTGAAGGTGACGGATGATACGGTTAGTTTCTTCAACAGGTGTTTCCACGACATCAATAGTAGGGCTCATTGTATAAATTTTCATGTGTATTGTCTCCTTGTGTTCAACTTTAATCCTTATAATCTCCCCCAGCAAAACCGTAATATTCTTCTAAAGATAGTCCTGAATCTGCAATCGCTTTCGCTTCTTTCCCAACATAACGCAGATGCCATTGTTCTGGCATATATCCAGTTTTATCTTCTTTACCATTTAGATAGCGCACGACAAAACCATATTCAGCTGCATGTTTCAAAAGCCATTGGCTCGCCTTTTCTTCTGTTACTAGATTTCCGTCTGTGCCAATCAAGTCAAATGCCAAGCCTGTTTGGTGTTCACTATAGCCAGGTCGGGCAGAATAACGATCTGCTGCTTCTTTCCCGTCTTGATTGACATAATTTTGATAAAGAGTAACCTGCGTTTGATAACTACGGAAACCGCTATATTGATGACTGATAGGATAGCCTTCGCGCTGCATAGCAGTAATCAATTCCAGCAATTTTGCTTTAGCAGTAGGATTTTCACCGGGGTTATAATCTGAAGATAATGGATAATGTTTATTTGCGATAACAATTTCATCGTATTTTCCTTTTACACTATAGTAAGAACCATTATAATGAACTTTTGCTTTTTTCTTTGCTGGCTCAGAGGACGCAACTTTTGCAGACGTTGCTTTTCCTTCTTGTTTCGTTTCCACATTCGTTTTCTTTCCCCCACAAGCTGTCAAAAGAAACAAACTCGCTACTAATAAAATCCCAATCCTTTTTTTCATCTGTATTGCCTCATTTATAGAATTTTCTAATTTTCATTATAAGCGTAGATATACTGTCTGTCAATTCAAAAAAGCATGCAATTTGCACACTTTTAATTTTTCTAGTTAATCATTTAAGACGACCATTTTACCAAATCCCACTTGACTTTCGATATAAGAATGGGCTGCTGGGATTTGCTCTAATGAAAAGACTCATTGAGGAGATACATTTCTTTGGTAAGCATCAATATATCTAAAAAGTTCATCAATAAGCTGCTGGCTCACATTGCCTGAATAAAAGCTCGTCAAAAAACTATTATTTTTTATTTCTACGATTGGGTCAAACTCCTCTACATACCATTTGCCACCTAATTGACCAGTGTTACAGATAATTCCTGCACTTTGAATATGGTCAAATGAATTTTTTAAAGTAGCCGGACCGACTAATTCAAGGATTTTATCAAACTTTTCTTCGGTTTGCAAAACTCCTTTTTCATCTAAAATAATCTCATCAAAACCTTGATGTTGAAGCAAATCTTTTTAGCGAGAGAACGAACTGCGCCAACTACACGATTCTGTGGGAATTGCGCCTTTACCAATTTTAAGAAAGCTAATCCAACGCCACTTGTCGCAGCTCGGACTAAGATTGAATCTCCTTCTTTTATCTGCAGATTTTTGAAGGAGCCAAAGGCGGTATAATAGGTCTCTGGAACTGCTGCTAACTCAGACCAAGGTAATTGGCTATCTACGGGATAAATCTGCTCATTTGGAAGTAGAGCATATTCAGCATAAGAACCGTCAAAAGCACGTCCCATTTCACCCATGATGGAAACAATTTTTTGTCCAAGTTGTAAATCTGCCCTTGTCGTTTCAACCACTTGTCCTACACACTCAATCCCCAAAATGCGTGGGAATTGAATAGTTGGAGATAGACCTTTCCGAGTGAAAATTTCTGAATGATTGATCCCAAAACCTTTAATCTTGACTAGAGTCTAGCCTTCTTTTACATTCAGGATTTCTCGTTCTTCTAGAACAAATTTTTCTGGACCACCAGGCTCATAAATCACCATGGCTTTCATTTTTTGATTCATAGAACTTCTCTTTAGCTTGCTAATTCTAGTAGTTTTCTTACAAATTCATTAGCTGGCTGTTGTTTAATTTCCTCTGGCGTGCCATATTGCTGGATTTCTCCCTTATCTAAAACGAGGATTTTCGTACCTAGTTTCAAAGCTTCTGCTATATCGTGCGTGATAAATACGACTGTAATGCCGGTTTCTTCATGCAGTAATTTTAATTCACGCTGTAACTGATAGCGCGTAATAGCGTCCACTGCTCCAAACGGCTCATCCATTAGCAAAATATTAGGTGTTGCAGCTAATGCACGCGCAATCCCTACTCGTTGCGCCTGCCCGCCCGAAAGGGCTGCTGGGTAGCGATTTTTTAGCTGAGTATCCAAACCAAGCATAGCTAACTTTTCATCGATAATCTTCTCTATTTCTGCTTGATTTTTCTTTTGTAAATTTAAGACAAAGGCAATATTTTCAGCGACTGTTAAATGTGGAAAAAGTCCATTCCCTTGAATTGAATAACCGATGTTACGCCGCAATTCAATCAAATCCGTGTCCTGCACATCTTGACCATTGATAAGGATTTGCCCTTGATTCGGCTTGACCAAACCATTTATCATCTTTAACAATGTCGTTTTGCCTGAGCCAGAAGTCCCCACAACTGTCAGAAAAGTGCCGTCTTCAATCTTTAGATTTAGATTTTTGATAATGTCTTGATTCCCATAAGATTTGCTAATTTCTTTATATTCAATCATTTTTTCAAAATCCCTTTCTCTACAAGATAGTCATGAGCAACTTTAGCAGGCTCTTCTTTGTCGTTTTCTACTTTGTGGTTCAATTCTGCCATTTTACTATCCGTTAAAATACCGTCTAATTTTGCCAATGCTTTTTTCAATTGTGGGTATTTTTTTAGAGTGGCTTCTCGAACAACTGTTCCTGCCTGATAAGAAGGATAGATTTTTTTATCATCTTTCAAAACCACTAGATTGGCACCATAAAGCTGTCCATCTGTGGTAAAAATATCAATCGCATCAACTTTTTCGGATTTAATAGCCTGATATTTCAATCCGCTATCCATATCCACTTGAGATTTGAACTTCATACCATAGATAGATTGTAAACGTGCAAAACCGTCTTCACGACCAAAGAAGTCATACTCCGCACCAAAAGTTAAATTAGGACTAGCTTTGGCTAAATCACTAAAGGTTTTAATATTGTATTTTTCTGCTACATCCTTGCGAACGGCTAAGCCATATGTGTTATTAAAGCCAAACGTATTAGCCCAGGCAAGTTGATATTTTTTACGGTATTGACTTTCAAGTATCTTAAATTGACTTTCATCATAAGAACCTGATTTTTTGAGAATAACTTCCCAGATCGTACCGGTGTATTCAGCATAAATATCGAACTCGCCTTTTGTAATGGCAGGGTGAATATTAGCTGTCCCACCACCAACACCCTTTGTCATTTTGACCTTAAGATTGGTGTATTCTTCAATAACTTGCTTTTGCATTTCTCCTAAAATATAGTTTTCTGTCTGTGGCTTGGTCGCAATTTTGACAGTTCCACCCATTGGATTCATTTGAAAAAATGCGATTGTTCCTGCCGCCAATAGAGCTATGAAGCCTACAATAGACAGCCATTTTTTGGATACTTTTTTATGGTTTAAGATTGATTTTTCGACCAAAGAAAGGAGAAAATCAAAGACCAGCGCCAACAAAGCTACTAAAACACTTCCGACCAAAGTTAGGGTTTGGTTATTAGTCGTAATCCCACGGTAAATTGCTACACCAAGACCGCCGGCACCGACGAAAGAGGCAATTCCAGCTAGCGCAATGGTCATCGTCACCATATTACGAAAACCTGCCATCATAACTGGAAAAGCAAGCGGCAATTGCACTTTGGTTAAAATCTGCTTGCGAGTAGAACCCATTCCTTCTGCTGCTTCAACGAGAAGTGGATCAACACCTGTAATCCCTGTATAAGTGCTCCGTACCATAGGTAAAAGTGCATACAAGGTTAGAGCTACAATTGCTGTCTTGTTACCAATTCCTGTAATTGAAATCAAAATCCCTAAAAGGGCAATAGAGGGAATTGTATAAAGAATATTCACTATTCCGATAACGACACCAGCCCAGCTTTTTTTGAAACTGATGAAAATTCCAAGCCCAACTCCCAAAATTAAAGCAAGCAAGATAGACAAGCCCGATATCCAGATATGATCCCGCACCAGACTAAATAGAAACTGCCATTGATTGGTCACTAATTTGATTAACTCGTTCATGCTTCATCCTTTCTTGATTGGCTTAAATTTACTAAAATACGCTCTAAATAAATCTCAAATTCACTGATTTCCAGATCAGAAAAACCACTGTAAAAGATTTCAATGATTTCATCAGAAATTGCATCATATTCTGCTTTTAATCCTTTTGCATAATCTGTCAGACAAATCATCTTTTTGCGCTTATCTTTTTCATGAGAACACCGTTCCACAAGCTTCATGCGAATCATTCGGTCAATCATTTTGGTTAGAGTGTTCAACGTCAAGCCAGTCTGCTCTGACAGTTCGGTTTGGCTTTGATAATTTTTTTGCCAAAGCGCATGTAAAATACGTCCCTGCTCTCCATTAAAGGCTTGGATTCCTCGTTCTAACAAAATGTGGTTCATCAGTCGATTGGACAAACGATGAATTTTTCCAATGTAAAACCCACTATTAATTATTTTTCTATCCAACTGTTTTTCCTCTAAAATTATACGATATAGAAGTTTATTTATAATACTATATCGAACCTTTTTTGTCAAAGATTTGGTTTCAAAAAAAAGATGAGCAAGTGCTCATCTTGAAATAATCTTTTGTACCCGTTCCCTTAAATCAGGGATTACGGTTTCTGCAAACCAAGGATTCTTAGCCATCCAAATTTGATTTCGTGGTGAGGGGTGGACAAGCGGGAAAAATTTTGGCAAGTAGTCTTGATAATGTTTTACCGTATCAGTTAGTTTTACAGTTCCTTTTTGATGAAGGTAGTATTTTTGAGCATACTGACCAATTAGAATGGTCAATTCAAGATCTGGTAGCAAGTCTAAAATCGGCTGATGCCATTTTTCAGCAAAACCCTTGCGAGGCGGTAAATCACCTGATTTTCCATGCCCTGGAAAATAAAAGTCCATTGGAATCGCAGCAAAATAACCTGAATGATAAAAAGTATCATAATCAACACCCATCCATTCACGCAAGCGATCACCGCTCTTATCATTCCAGTACAAGCGCGTTTCCTGCGCTTTGATGCCCGGTGCTTGACCGACAATATTGATACGTGCCGTTTTAGGCGCTGCAAAAAGTGGCTCAATTCCTTGCTTTGTATATGCTTGATTTTGTGAATCAGCCATAATAGCTTTCTTAATGTCTTCTAGCGTTTCCATTTCTTGCCTCTATTTTTGATAATTCTTCTTCATATAGTTTTTCAAATCAGTTGCCTGCCGTCCTGTGATTGTCCGAAAATCATCTGTCACAATATCCAGACAGCCTTGACTTCCAGCTTGATAAAGAGAAGCCAGCACAACACCGAAACCTTTTGGTTGATCATAAAGGGCAGCAAATTCCTCAACCGTCACTGGTTGGTAGCCAATCTCGTGACCAGAAACCTCGGACAAAAGATTAGCCAGCTCCAACATTGTGTAATTGCGTTCTTGAGTCAAAACATACGTCTTTCCCTGTAGGGCAGGTAACATAGCCAGTTTGACAATAGCTTCTGCACTATCTTCCCGCGAAACAAAGCTCATTTTGGCATTTCCCATTGGATAAATAACAGCCTTGCGCTCTATTAACTCAGGTAAATAAGGCACCAATGGATCAGCATACATAGCATTTTTGATAATGCTGTAAGAAAATCCAGCCGACGCTAGACGAGTATTGGCATATGCAAAGAAAGCTGCCATGTGAAATGGACTATTGACTTGATCGGCGAAAAATCCAACAAAGATAAAGTGCTTAACTCCAGCTCTTTCTGCTGCAATGACCGAATTTTCAAATTCTGGCACACGCACAATGCTTGGATGGGAAATACTTGGAATGTAAATCAAAACATCCGTTCCACGCCAAGCCTCGACCATAGAATCCACATCTAAATAATCAGCTGCTCTAACATCAATCCCTGCTGTTACATATTGACTTGCTTTTTTGGGACTTCGAACAGATAGCCGAATTTCATTAGAATTTAAATGTTTCTGTGCTTCGGCAACGACCTTTTGCCCCAATTGACCTGTCGCACTCGTAATTGTATAAATCATAATATTCCCCTTTCTTTGAAAGAAACTCAACTATTTCTAGCTGAGTTTACCTGTTTTATTTAATCAGTTCATAAATTGCTTCAGCATAAATAGCTGCTGCACGGAAAAGATCTTCTACATCTATAAATTCATTTGCTTGGTGCATGGTATCTGTATAGTCTGGGAACATGGCACCATAAGCAACACCGCGTTTCAAGAGACGACCAAAGGTTCCTCCACCAATAATTTGTTCATGACCTTTTAGACCTGTTTGCTTTTCATACACGTTCAAAAGCGTTGTCACAAGCGGATCTTCCATTGGAACATAGTGAGGAACATGCTCGTGCTCTGACAATGTCACATTTTCCACAGGTAAGTTTTCCAATTTAGATTTGATTGATGCTGGATTGGTTCCTTGTGGATAGCGGAAATTAAGAGCAATGGTGTTGTCATCGCTTGTTTCATCAAATCGGAAGACCCCTGCATTCATAGAAAGAGCACCCATTTTTTCATCTACATAGTCCACTTTTAAGGCTTTCCCTTCGTGGTCTTCTAAAAGAACGTTTCCTGCCACTTCAAGATAGTCTTTAGCGGAATCTGCAAAATCAAACTGAGTCAGGAATTTTGCCAAATAAGTCGCACCATTAACACCAGATTGCGGTGAAGCGCCATGAGCAGATTTACCAACAATTGTAACTGTTATTTGACCATTCGGTAATTCTTGGTATTCAAAGCGAAGTCCATGTCCTTTGGCAAATTCGTCCAATTTATCTACAAGATTTGGCATATTTCCTGATACTACTGCTGTTGCAGATTCAGGAACCATATTTTCACGAAGTCCGCCAGTAAAGCTATGCAAGCGCGCAGCTCCGCTATTTTCCCCTGCAAAATGAAGATATTCAGTAATATTTCCTTTTTCACCATTGATAATCGGAAATTCTGCATCTGGCGAAAAACCAAAATCTGGCTCTGGAAGATCAACATGTTTGAAATAATAGTCCATATCAGCCCAGCCGGATTCCTCATCTGTACCAACTACAAAACGAACCTTCTTAGATGTCGGCAAGCCTAATTCTTTGATAATTTTCAGTCCATAATAGCAAGCCATCGTCGGCCCTTTATCATCGCTCGCACCACGCGCATAGAGTTTTCCATCTTTAATTGTTGGTGTATAAGGATCTGTATCCCAACCGCTTCCAGCCGGCACAACATCCATATGCGCAAAAATTCCAAGCACTTCTTTTCCTTCGCCATATTCAAAATGCCCTGCATAATTGTCAACATTCTTCGTTGGATAGCCATCACGCGCGGCTAATTCTAAGAATTTTTCCAAAGCCTTAACAGGTCCAGGCCCAAAAGGATGTTCTTTATCTGCTTTCGTGTCATCTCGCTCGGAATTAATTTCCAAAAGGCTAAACAAGTCAGCCAACAGAGCATCGCGACGTTTTTCAACTTCTGCTTTAAAATCAATCGTCATAAAATCAGATTCCTTTCTATCAACGTTTTTCAATAATCTCATCCACTGGCAAACGATAACTTGGCTCCAGTTTGTCGTCTGTGTAACCAACGGTAATTAAAAGTTCTGGACGGAAGCGTTCATCAATATCTAGCACTTGATTGACTTTCGACTTATCAAATCCAAGGATAACATTGGAACCAATTCCTTGGTCAGTCAATGCTAAAACAAGATTCATTGCCACCAAACCAGCATTTAAAGCCAAATAATCGCTTTTTTGCTGCTCAGAATAATGCCCATATTCAACCGGTAAATTTTGCATATAATATTGCAACAATTCATCGGACATATTATTGACCCCAGCCACACGAGCAATTTTCCGAGCGCGTTTAACTAAGTCTGTATCTGTAAAAAGAGCAATCGTCACAGGTGCTTCTGTGATTTGGTCTTTGTTTGCACCGAAAGCAATCTCAGCCAACTCTGCATTTTTCTCACGCACAACTACAAATTTCCAAGGCTGGCTATTATGAGCACTTGGCGCTAAAGTTGCAATTTCAATCGCCGTCCGCACATCTTTCGGATCAACTGCTTTATCATTGAAATGCTTCGTTGCATGACGCTTTTTATTTAATTCAAGAAATTTCATAAGGACTTTCCTTTTCTTATTATACTCATTTCATTTTACCATAAATTGGAAGAGCTTGCAGAGGTTTTTCACGAGAAATAGTCTGATGAACTTGCTTCCCTAAAATCTAGGAGTTGGTTATCTTTTTATCTGTAGATTTGCTCAATTTCTCCTGCACGGCCTCTGCCACTTTTCGCGGTACACCCACTTCGACGATTTCATCGACACTGGCTTCCTTAATCTTGGTCAGAGATTTGAAATGCTTCATGAGATTTTGCTTGCGCTTTGGCCCCAAGCCTTCGATACCATCGAGTTGCGATGAGAAGGAATTCTTAGACCGCAGCTGGCGATGGAAGGTAATGGCAAAGCGGTGAACTTCATCTTGAATACGTTGGAGGAGGAAAAATTCCTGCGAATTGCGAGATAACTCAACCATTTTCAAAGGATCGCCAAAGAGTAATTCATGCGTCTGGTGCTTGTCGTTCTTTTGCAAACCAGCGATAGGAATATCTAACCCTAATTGATTTTGAATGACGTCTTTAGCAATATTGACTTGCCCCTGACCACCATCAATGACAATCAGATCTGGTGGCGTCAGCCCGTCACGAATGACCCGACTATAGCGACGCTTGATGACCTCTCGCATACTGGCGTAGTCATCCGGCCCTACCACAGTCTTGATCTTATACTTGCGGTAATCCTTCTTGCTAGGCTTACCATTGACAAAGACCACCATAGCTGAAACAGGACTAGTTCCCATAATATTGGAATTATCAAACGATTCAATCCGAACTGGAGTGGGAATATTGAAGAGCCGGCCTAGATTTTCAATTGCTCCTTGCGTTTTTTCAACAGATTTCTCTAATAAGTCAAACTTCTGCTGTAAACTAACTTGAGCATTCTTAATTGCCAGATTGACCAGCTGTTTCTTTTCTCCTCGTTGAGGCTTGAGAATTTTTGTATCCACCACAGCCCGTACTGATTCCTCGTCAATATCAGATGGAATCAAAATTTCATTGGGAATCAGATGAGATTTTTCCTGATAAAATTGACCAATATAGGTCAGAAAATCCTCATCGGGATCATTGTAATAAGGAAACATATTCACGTCTCGCTCAATGAGTTTTCCTTGACGGACAAAGAAAACCTGTACGCACATCCATCCTTTGTCCACATAATAGCCAAAGACATCCCGATTCTGCAAATCCTTCGCCATCACTCGTTGCTTGGTGCGAAGTGTCGCAATACTTTGAAGCAAATCTCGGTATTCAGCCGCTTTTTCAAATTCCATCTTTTCAGCAGCACTAGTCATTTTTCCTTTCAATTCATCAATAATCTTATTATCATGACCTTTGAGGAAATCTGCTACTTCCTGAGCCATATTTTGAAAAAAATGCTGCTCATTATGGCAAATAGTGTGAGCTCGGCACTGTCCGATGTGGTAGTAGAAACAAACCTTCTCAGGCGGATTGGTACACTTGCGAAAAGGGAAAATTCGATCCAGCAGACGCTTAATTTCATTGGCAGCACCTACATCAGGATACGGACCAAAATACAAGCCACCGTCTTTCTTGACCTGACGCGTAATAATTAGACGTGGATATTTCTCATTGGTAATTTTGATAAAAGGGTAGGACTTATCATCCTTGAGCATGATGTTGTACTTAGGCTGATTTTCCTTGATTAGATTGATTTCAAGCAGCAAGGCTTCAATATTAGACTCCGTGACAATAAACTCAAAATCCTCAATCTCAGACACCAGTGCTTCCGTTTTAGTATCATGACTCCCACGAAAATAAGAGCGCACTCGATTGCGCAAATTCTTAGCCTTGCCTACGTAAATAATGGTGCCATTTTTATCTTTATGAATATAGCAACCTGGACTAGTCGGCAGCAATTCTAATTTTGATTGAATCAAGTTATTCATAATTAACATTATAGCAGAAATGACCAAAAGGAAGTGAAAAGGAGCATGGAAAACCTAAATTATCTGCAATATAAAAAAGAGGACAACAACGCCCTCTTTCAGTAATTGAGATTCCAATTGTCTTAATTGACCATGGTCTCCGTTTCGATATTATTCAAAATCAAGATATTCTTTTTCAAGTTCAAGAACTTCTTCCATCGTTGCACATTCTGTAAGGGCACGTTGAGCCAGTTCTTGCATCTTCTTCGTATCCAATTTTTTCATCAAACTACGTGTACGAAGAACAGATGTTGCACTCATTGAGAACTCATCCAAACCGATACCAACTAGAAGTGGAACAGCAGTTTGGTCGCCTGCCATTTCACCACACATACCAGCCCACTTACCTTCAGCGTGAGCAGCTTTAACTACTCGATCCACTAAGCGAAGGATAGAAGGATTGTATGGTTGGTACAAGTAAGAAACTTGTTCGTTCATACGGTCAGCAGCCATTGTGTATTGAATCAAGTCATTAGTACCAATTGAGAAGAAGTCAACTTCTTTTGCAAATTGGTCAGCAAGCATTGCTGCTGCTGGAATTTCAATCATGATACCAACTTGAATATTGTCCGCAACTGCCACACCTTCTGCAAGCAATTTAGCTTTTTCTTCTTCCAAAATGCCTTTTGCTGCACGGAATTCAGTCAATAAAGCAACCATTGGGAACATGATACGCAATTGTCCATGCACAGATGCACGCAACAGTGCACGTAATTGTGTGCGGAACATTGCATTTCCTGTTTCAGAAATAGAAATACGAAGAGCACGGAATCCAAGGAACGGATTCATTTCTTTTGGCAAATCAAAGTAAGGAAGTTCTTTATCCCCACCGATATCCATTGTACGGACAACAACTGGTTTGCCATTCATTCCTTCCAAAACAGCCTTATAAGCCTCATACTGCTCATCTTCTGTTGGGAAATCTTGGGAATCCATGTAAAGGAATTCAGTACGGTAAAGTCCGACAGCTTCAGCGCCATTAGCGTTGACACCTTCAACATCTTTTGGTGTACCGATGTTTGCAGCCAGTTCAAAATGTTTTCCGTCAGCTGTTACTGTTTCAGCATCTTTCAGTAAATCCCATTCAGCTTTTTGTTTTGCATAGGCTTCACCCGCTGCTTTAAAGGTTGCAACTTGTTCTTCTGTTGGATTGATAATAACCTCACCAGTAATTCCATTCACGGCAACTGTATCACCGTCTTTTACTAATTCGGTAATGTTATTTGTTCCAAGAACCGCAGCAATTTCAAGAGTACGAGCCATAATAGCCGAGTGACTTGTACGTCCACCAATATTGGTTACAAAAGCTTTAACAAAGTTTTTATCTAATTGAGCGGTATCAGAAGGAGTCAAGTCATGGGCAATCACAACTACTTCTTCATTAATCATAGCAGGGTTTGGCAAGCGTACACCAAGCAAGTGAGCCAACACACGTTTGGTCACGTCGCGAATATCTGCCGCACGTTCTTGCATGTATGGATTATCTTCCATATTTTCAAAGAGAGTGATGAACATATCTGTTACTTCTTTCAGACCTGCTTCAGCATTCACTTTTTTTGCACGAATTGTTTCTTTAATCTGACCAATCATTTCTGGGTCAGAAAGTACCATTAAGTGAGCATCAAATACTTGAGCTGCTTCTTCTCCAAGGCTTTCTACTGCTTTCTCACGGATAACAGAAAGCTCGTTCTGTGAAGCTTCAAGAGCTACATCCAAACGAGCCTCTTCTGCATTTGTATCTTCGACTGAAGCAGTCTCAAATGATAAATCCGGTTGAACGAGTAGATATGCCTTAGCAACAGCAACACCGTCAGATGCTGCAATTCCTTTTAGCATTTCTGTCATGTTAAGCCAATCCTTCTTTTGTCATTGTTTCTGCGATTGCTACAATTGCATCATCAGCGTCTGCACCTTCTGCAGTAATTGTTACATCAGCCCCTTGACCAACACCAAGGCTCATAACACCCATGATTGATTTAAGGTTTACTGATTTACCTTTGTATTCAAGAGTAATATCTGAAGCAAATTTGCTAGCAGTTTGAACTAACAAAGTTGCTGGACGTGCGTGAATACCTGTTTCTGCCACAATGTGGAAATCTTTAGAAGCCATAGTTTGACTCTCCTTTAATGTAATCTTTTTGGGGTCTCATGTGATAACCCTTACAATTCTAGATTATAACATCTTTGTAAAATTTTTTCAAGAATTTTATGTGTATTCAGCAAGTCTTTTTTATGAGAATTACTGAAATTTCATTAAAACGAGATTTTCACTATCCAATTGATTGACACATTTTTAATCCATTGTTCCCTAAGGAAAGCTTAGTCTAACGAAGGCAAAAATAGGGGTACATTCTATCTTTATCTTTTTCAAACAAACACCATATCTAGTGTTATAATATTTAAAACCTCAAAGCAAAACACAATATTTAGAACATAATAGTTGACAAAATTTCCTGCTTTGGATATACTGAAATCACACTGAATTTAAAAAATTAGGAGTTCATTATGGTAACTATTTACTCAAAAAATAATTGCGTTCAATGTAAAATGACAAAACGCTTCTTAGACACTAACCATGTAGAATATCGTGAAATCAATTTGGACGAACAGCCTGAATACATCGATCATGTGAAAAGCTTAGGCTTTAATGCTGCTCCAGTCGTTCAAACTCCAACGGAAGCATTTTCCGGTTTTCAACCAGGTAAATTGAAAAAATTATCATAAAATTGTTGTAATCATAGAGCTATCCAGCCGCTTCTATAAACCATAGAAGCTCTTTCTTTTGCAAAACAATTCAATCATTTAGAAAAGGAACAATATGGGACTTAAACAACTCGAAGACGTGACGTATTTCCGTCTGAATAACGAAATCAACCGTCCAATCAACGGACAGATTATGCTTCACAAAGATAAGGAAGCCTTGGAAGCATTCTTTAAAGAAAATGTTGAACCAAATACGAAAAAATTCTCTTCTATCACAGAAAAAATTCACTATTTAATTCAAGAAAACTATCTAGAAAAAGAATTCATCCAGCTTTATTCACCTGAATACATTGAAGAACTGGCTGCTTTCATTCGTGAACAAGATTTTCATTTTAAATCTTTCATGGCAGCTTATAAATTCTACAATCAATACGCTCTCAAAACAAATGACGGTGAATATTACCTTGAAAGCATGGAAGACCGCGTTCTTTTCAATGCGCTCTATTTTGCCAACGGTAATGAAGCAATCGCCAAGGATATTGCCAATGAAATTATTCACCAGCGCTATCAACCGGCTACACCAAGCTTCCTCAATGCAGGACGTGCCCGTCGCGGTGAACTAGTTTCTTGCTTCCTCATCCAAGTAACAGATGATATGAACTCTATCGGCCGCTCCATTAACTCTGCTCTGCAGCTATCTCGTATCGGTGGTGGCGTTGGGATCTCTCTCAGTAACCTGCGTGAAGCAGGTGCTCCCATCAAAGGGTATGAAGGGGCTGCTTCTGGTGTTGTACCAGTGATGAAACTGTTTGAGGACAGCTTCTCTTACTCTAACCAGCTGGGGCAACGTCAGGGAGCCGGGGTTGTTTACCTCAATGTCTTCCACCCAGATATCATCGCTTTCCTTTCTACAAAGAAAGAAAATGCTGACGAAAAAGTTCGGGTTAAAACTCTTTCTTTAGGAGTTGTCATTCCAGATAAATTTTACGAATTAGCTCGTAAGAATGAGGAAATGTACCTCTTCAGTCCTTACTCTATTGAACGCGAGTACGGTGTCCCATTTGCTTATATTGATATTACTGAAAAATATGACGAATTGGTTGCCAACCCTAAGATTAATAAAACGAAAATTAAAGCTCGTGATTTAGAAACAGAAATTTCTAAACTCCAACAAGAATCTGGCTATCCTTATGTCGTAAATATCGATACAGCTAACCGTTCAAATCCAATCGACGGTAAAATCATCATGAGTAATCTCTGCTCTGAAATCCTGCAAGTACAAGAACCAAGTCTCCTGAATGATGCTCAAGAATTTGTACATTTGGGAACGGATGTTTCTTGCAATCTTGGGTCGACCAATGTAGTCAATATGATGACTTCACCAGATTTCGGTAAGTCTATCCGTACCATGACGCGGGCGCTAACGTTTGTTACAGATAGCTCTCACATCAAAGCCGTTCCGACTATTGATCATGGCAATAGCTTAGCTCATACTTTTGGGCTAGGAGCCATGGGCTTACACAGTTATCTGGCTCAACAGTTGATTGAATATGGTTCAGCTGAATCAGTTGAGTTTACCAGCATTTACTTTATGCTCATGAATTATTGGACACTTGTTGAGTCCAACAATATTGCCCGCGAGCGCGGTGTGACCTTCCACAACTTTGAAAAATCTGACTATGCAAATGGTTCATACTTTGACAAATATGTGACTGGCGAATTTGTACCAAAATCTGACCGAGTTAAAAAACTCTTTGAAAATATCTTTATCCCTTCTGCTAAAGACTGGTCAGACTTGAGAGACAAGGTCATGACAGACGGTCTTTATCACCAAAATCGCTTAGCTGTTGCACCGAATGGCTCTATCAGCTATATCAATGATGTATCTGCTTCTATCCACCCAATTACGCAACGCATCGAAGAACGCCAAGAAAAGAAAATCGGAAAAATCTACTATCCCGCAGCTGGTCTATCAACTGAGACGATTCCTTATTACACCAGCGCTTACGACATGGATATGCGCAAGGTCATTGATGTCTATGCAGCAGCGACTGAGCATGTAGATCAAGGACTATCTCTGACCCTCTTTATGCGTAGCGACATTCCACAGGGACTCTACGAATGGAAAACTGAAAGCAAACAAACCACGCGCGATTTGTCTATCCTGCGCAACTACGCCTTTAACAAAGGAATCAAATCAATCTATTATGTCCGTACCTTTACAGATGACGGCGGCGAAGTTGGAGCCAACCAGTGTGAGAGCTGCGTGATTTAAGGAGGACTAAAATTTCTCTTGTTTATGCTAGTACAACAACCGCTATATAAGCCTTTCAGGATATTAAACTATCTGCAAACAATAAGAATCAATTGGAATAAAAGAAAGTAATCAACATGAAAACCTATTACAAAGCCATAAATTGGAATGCCATTGAAGATGTCATTGACAAATCTACTTGGGAAAAACTGACCGAGCAATTCTGGCTCGATACGCGAATTCCCCTCTCCAACGATTTGGATGACTGGAGAAAATTATCACCTAAAGAAAAAGACCTTGTTGGTAAGGTCTTCGGCGGATTAACATTATTGGATACGATGCAATCCCAATCAGGTGTCGAAGCTATCCGAGGAGATATTCGCACACCTCATGAAGAGGCTGTGTTGAATAACATCCAATTCATGGAGTCTGTTCACGCTAAGTCGTATTCATCTATTTTCTCAACCCTTAACACGAAATCAGAAATTGACGAAATTTTTGAATGGACCAATACAAATCCTTATTTGCAAAAGAAAGCAGAAATTATCAACGAGATTTACCTCAATGGAAATGCTCTTGAAAAGAAGGTTGCCAGTGTCTTTCTGGAAACCTTCCTCTTCTACTCTGGTTTCTTTACTCCGCTCTACTATCTTGGAAATAACAAATTGGCCAATGTAGCTGAAATCATCAAGCTGATTATCCGTGATGAATCTGTCCACGGAACGTATATCGGCTATAAATTCCAATTAGGCTTTAACGAATTGTCAGAAGAAGAGCAAGAAACTTTCCGAGAGTGGATGTACGACCTGCTCTACACCCTCTATGAAAACGAAGAAGGTTATACAGAAACTTTGTATGACGGCGTCGGATGGACGGAAGAAGTCAAAACTTTCCTTCGGTATAATGCTAATAAAGCTCTGATGAATCTTGGTCAAGACCCACTTTTCCCTGATACAGCTGATGACGTCAATCCGATTGTCATGAATGGTATTTCAACTGGAACCTCTAACCATGACTTCTTTTCTCAAGTCGGAAACGGTTATCTTCTTGGTGAAGTTGAAGCCATGCAAGATGATGATTATAATTACGGGTTATAAAATATCAATTAACAAAAATAACATCTAATAACACAAAAACACGAATGGGACATACCAACAATAAGTGGTACTACTCCTTTCGTGTTTTTGATTTTAAATTATGAATGATTTGCCATTTTTAAACCACTATTGAAACATCGTAAGCAGCATAACGAGAGCTGCTGGTGTGTTGTTTAAAATATGCACAGCTATTGAATCCTTGAGATTTCCTCGACGTGCAAAGGCAGCATAAAGCACTAATCCCATGGCAAAATAAAGTGGAAACTCTGTCCATTTTGAAATATGAGGAAGTGCAAAAATGATAGATGTTATGATGGCTGCTGATATTTTTTGATCTTTTTCAAAGAAAAAGATCGTCGCAAAACCGCGGAACACCAGTTCTTCAATTATCGGAGCTATCACTGCAACCGTCATCACATATAACAAAGCAAAAAAGATGTGATCAACTGACATAATTTTTCCTAGACTTTGTAAAGCGTTATCGTTGCTGGTCGTACTTTGTCCTGTTAAAAGAATATTTAGATAAGTTCCAACTACTGCTACCACTCTCGCCACTAAAAAGAATAACAAGGCTTTTCCAAAATCTCCCCAAGAAAACGACAGAACTTTGACGTCTTTTGAGATGTGTGTTTGGTATCTTCTCCATAAAGTGCGGATAGCAAAAAACATGAGCACAAGGTAGGCTAACACCAGTAAAATTTCTATATACACGGGCAAATCTTGCCCTCTAGCTAGAAACAACATAGGAATGCCATTGATAGCCATGACTAACACAATTAGTCCCAATAATTTTACAATTCCAAGTCCAATATGGGCTATTTTTTTCATTAAAATTCTCCTCGTATAACTAGTTATATTTCATAAGATTGGGACAGAACTTATCTTGAAAAATTTAAGTTCGTAGTTCCCTCCCTGTAAGACTGCTCAACAGTCTCCCTGACTGTTGAGGCAGTGGATAAAAAAAACAGAGTTTTCGTCAAAAGTGTTCTTTCTAGCTTGAAAAGCGAACAGGTTTGAGACTTGCTTCACAAGCCCTATCCGCTACCTCAAAGCAATGCTTTGAGCAATCACCTACTGCGCTATTCGCTTATCACTAAATGAGATAGAGGCAGAAATACTTTTTGACCAGCCTTATTTAAAGTATTTCTTTATCATAGAAATATTTGCTACATTGATGTAGAGGTGGATAAAGACTACGATTGCAATAGGAAGGTATTGAACTTCACGTAATAGAAGCGAAATAGTAAACAGGAGGATGTAGAACGCTGGCAAAATAAACTGATTTAACTGAAAAGGAATCTTAAAGCTCTGCTCATAATGTGCTTCTCTTTCTGCTTCATCATAGGTCTTCATCAAGGCTAAAACATCTTCGGGAAATGTAACGATTGGCAATTTAAAATGCAGAACCTACTCAATTGTCTTTTGGAGACAATATTGTCCATATAGAATATGACTGCCTTTGAATTGTCCGACTAGACTGTAGTAAATAAATCGTCATACAAAATAAAATCAGATTAAGCACACGAATCATCCACCCGAAAAGTGTACTATTTAAAAAAGTTGGAAAATGGAAATTTCCGAGCCAACTATTTGCTACAAAAATTCCTAGCAAAACACTCACTACTAGTAAACCGATAATTTTCATCCATTTTTTCATCGCTATTCTCCTTTAGATAAAATACATTTTCTACGTTTTCACCAAAAATATGTGCAATCTTCAAGGCAATGATGACAGACGGAGCATACTCTCCCCGCTCAATCAAACTGACGGTTTGTCGAGAAACTCCTGCTTTTTTAGCCAACTCTGTTTGATTCAACCTATCTCGCGCTCGAAGTTCTTTTAATCGATTTTCCAGCTTCATATGCTCCTCTCCTTTCATCTCTATTGTAACTCATCCACGTCATTTTGACAACTATTATTGTCAAAAATAACATTATCATTGTCAATTCAATGTAGAAATTTATCCAATTCATATAAAAATCCCCCAAAATTAGTTTGTACCTAACTTTGAGGGAATCCCTTCAACATGATGTTGATTTTCTTACTTCAACTAGTCATTATTCTTTTTTGAACGTTTTGCTAAGATGAAGATGACAACTCCTAAAATGACAATTCCTACTAAACCAAGGAAGGTTACTTTTTCACCAGTTGACGGAAGGAAGCCACGTCTATTTTGTTTTGGCGCTTCTTTAACAACTTTATAATTCACTTTGTAAGTAGAGAAGTGTGTTGTTTTAAAGCTAATCGTTTGGTCTTTGTTGAGAACAAAATCAAATTTTTCCGCTTGCTTACCGTCTTTCATAGCATAAACAGAATCCACCGTAGCACCTTGTTTCACTGGTACTGTCACTAATGTGGAGCTAACTTGTGACACTGCTTCAACTTTTGGATTGGTCAAAGTAATATCATAGCTATCTGCATTTTCTTCAATTGTCTTTTTAACTGCTAATTTGAGATTAGCCTTTACTAAATCTGCATTTTGCAAACGAACACCTGTAGCTGTATCCACTAAGGTATCAGAAGTTTCGTTTGGTTTTGGTTTTTCAACATCTGATGAACTAGATGTAGAAGTTTCGTTTGTACTTGACGAAGATTGAGATGTAGACGAAGTTGAAGATGACTCACTTGTACTTGAAGATGGTTCTGAGCTAGAGCTTGGTGGCGTTTGCTCATTTTTAATCTTTTCTTCCATTTCAGCTTCTAGAGCTTTCATTTCTTTAAAGACTTCCTCTGCACGCGCCATACTAGATGCAGTCACTTCTTCTGACGAAGCTCCTCCTGCAGCTGCATATTGTTCATCTAATTTGGCTTGTTCTTCAATCAATCGCGCTTCCAGTGCTTTCCATTTTTCTTGAATGCTATTGCCAAATAGTTTTTGATATTTGGCTGCCATATCGTAAATGTGTGACGCAACCCAGTACCAAGAATCTTTGTCATATTTCGTTGTATCAACTTGATAAGCAGCATAAGTATTGTTGATATTTCCATAATATGGTAGGTATGGAGCGAAACAAGGACTACCAACAGAAAGCCACATTGTGCCACCACCCATGCTAGCAGGGATATTATCTTTCAATTGGAAAATGTGCGCTTCCATTACGTTTGGATTGCCAAGAGGATATTTATAGACTGGATCTACTTTTCCACGCTGAGGAATGCCCTTCCCGTCCAATTCCATTTGGTCAAGGGGTTTAAATTGCGTTCCTTCAAAACGGTTCCGCTGCATCCGCATCACATCTGCAACGCTGATTTTTTTATTGCTAGATTGCAACAAATCAAAATATTTATCATCATAATTGACTGGTGCGTCTGGGTTCAAAGCCTTAATACCAGCCCAGGCCCGTGAACGATCAGCTTCTGCCATTGGCGGATTGTAAGATTGGGAAATATGGAACTTGCCATTGATTTCCTTGTAGGAATTTGCATCTCGTGCTACTTTTTCTACATTTTCTGAAGCAATGACATTTTCCTTATCATTAAAATCAACACTTCCTAAGAAGAAGGTATTAGGGAAAATACTATATTTGTCGTCTGGATATTTAATGGCAACATATTGGTGGCCAGAGAGGATTTCCATGTACCAGACACCTGTCTTATCTGCAATTGTCACAATGTTTCCTTCAGCAGCACCTTGTTTTTTGACAATCTCTGCAATGAGCTCCACACCTTCACGAGCTGTTTTGACATGTGGCAAGACAACCGTTGTCATAATGGATTCTGCTAGCCCTTTTTCTACATAAGGATCAACTTTCTGGATAGCTTTATTCGCCTTAGCTGATACTGTAGCAGAAATGGAAACTCCATGCTCATTGAAGCCTACTTCATCAAAAATACCTTCTTTTGGTGTAACGTCCGAAACAGAAGTATATTTATAGCTATGTGCAGGTAATTGCCATTCAAAGCCATTCGTTTCATCAATCAGTTTTTCTCCTGCTTGATTGTCCTTGGCTGGATGAACTTTAAAGACTTTGTTATGATTAGGCTCCAAATCCTCTGTACGACCATACAAAGTCGAACCATCTGCTGTCAAGTTCTTCCCAACAATAAAACCTGTACAGGCTTCTACTGCTTGAAAAGGAAAGAGCATAAGAGCAGATAACAGAATTGTTAATCGAAAAATCAATTTTTTCATATATTTCTCCTTTTATGATTGTATGTTGAATACATCAACCTTTAAGAGTGAGCATCACTCTTATCACCTTTTTAAAACCGTATACCCTAAATTTAGTATACTATTTTAAATCTATTTTAGCAAGCGCTTTCATGTAAGTTTTGTGTGTTTTGGTTCCTTATATCTTAAAATTCATAGTAAAAAACCAGGAAATCATTCCTGGGTACATCGTTCATATTGTGAAATCTTTTGCAGTATTTTTTGGTAATCGCTTGCTTCTAAATGATAAGTTAATTCCTCTGGGCTGTAGAAATTTTTTCTCAAAAAGAAATTGCTCGGTAATTCTAATCCTAAAGTATCCAAAACGGTCTGGGTAAATTCTACATAGGCAAATCCAATGGCTGTAATAACATTCTTGTCTTTTACAACAGGCTGATGGAGCATATTTTCTTTTTCCAAAAAAGAAAAATACTCTACCAACTCCATATACAGACCACCTGTGTAATACCTGCTTCTCAACAAACCAGCTTTTCCTAAAAACATAGACGATGAGGAAATAGCCGCTACCATCGTCCGCTTTGTGTCTACCCTCTCCAAAAAAGAGATTAGTCTGGAATCATAAAGGCTAACAAATGGATCTAGTGTGCCTGGCAATATGATGCAATCATACTTTTCATTTTGCACTTCTTTAAAAGTAAAATCTGGAATAACTTGCAATCCTTCTTCACTCGTATAGACTTTCTTTTCTGAAGCAAGATAATCCAAAGATTGTCCAAAAGAAAGACAAAGTATTGATGTCAAAGTTGTGATTTCCTGCAATGAACATGCTGGATACAATAAAACTGCTATTTTCATAGAGGCTCCTTTTAGAAACATAAATCAAATGTTTGCTACACTTGCTTTGCCAGATATACAAATTACATTTCATTCTGTACGATTGCTGCTATCCAGATAGGTGTATAGTTATCATCCTCCATAAGAGATTTTATTTTCTATGCTTTTCAGGATCCCAAACAAAGCTTGCGATAAAACTAAAAACAAATGTCAACAAGCCAACAACAAGGGATAGTAAGAGGGCAATCAAACGTGGCAACAGCAATAATATATTTGGACTTTTTTTCACTTCAAGAGCTGCTACTTCGGCATCTAAACGATCAAATTCTGTCTGAATACGACGGGCAACTTCTTCCACACCTTCATCATTCATCTTTTTGATGTCTGAAATATCAATCGGGTGCCCAAAATCCATGTCTACACGTTCACCTTTTGCCAATCCTTTCAAATGCATCGGACCAACATAAACGACTGGAAGAATCCGTACCTTTGCCATTTTCGCAATCAAGGCTACACCGCCCTTAACATCTGTCGAATGCCGACTTCCACTTGGAAACATAATCAAAGAACGATCGCTTGATTTCAACATCTTGACAGGGTATTTAATAGCAGATGCTCCAGGATTTTCACGGTCAATCGGAAAAGCACCACACATCCGAATCCACCAACCAAAAACGCGATTCGTGAATAATTCTTTTTTTGCCATAAAGATGAATTGCTTAGGTCTTGTTGCAAAAGCCATGTAAACAGGATCCCACCAAGTACGGTGTGGAGCCACTAAAATATAATTTTCCTCTTGGTCTGGAATGTTCTCCAAATGGTGGTAGTGCGCATTGCCATTTAAAGCCCATAAAATCAACATCACCAATCTTCTCAAATATCTATAAAACATAGGCTCTCCCTTCTTATCCTTTTCATTATACCTTATCCAATGCCCACTCGCAAACTTTTTTTGCTTTAAAACTGTTACAGCTGAATGGATTCTATTAGAAATTTTATTAAAAAAATGGTATGATTATCCTCATGAACATGAAAGAATTTACAGGATTAACCCACCAGCAAGTCCAAGAAAAAATTGCACAAGGACTTACCAATAATTTTACAGCCAATACAAGTACCAGCACCTGGCAAATCATCAAGCGCAATGTTTTTACGTTATTTAATGCGTTAAATTTTGCCATTGCCCTGGCACTCGTTATTGTACAAGCATGGAGCAATCTGGTCTTCTTTGCCGTTATCTGCTTCAATGCTTTCTCTGGTATTGTCACAGAGTTACGCGCCAAGCACATGGTTGATAAACTCAATCTCTTAAATAAAGAAAAGATTAGTGTTATCCGTATCGGGCAAACCACATCTATCAATCCAGAAGAGTTAGTTCTAGGTGATGTGATTCGTTTGAGCGCAGGTGAGCAAATTCCAAGCGATGCAACTGTTTTAGACGGTTTTGCAGAAGTAAACGAAGCCATGCTGACAGGAGAAAGCGACCTCGTCCAAAAGGAGATTGGGGATCAACTGCTCTCAGGAAGTTTTCTTGTCAGTGGTCATGTAATAGCTGAAATTACTCATGTCGGAGCTGACAATTACGCCTCTAAGCTCATGCTAGAAGCAAAAACCGTTAAACCAATCAATTCTCGTATCATGAAATCCATGGACAGAATTGCAGGTTTCACAGGGAAAATCATTATTCCTTTTGGGATTGCGCTCTTTCTAGAAGCACTTTTGGTAAAACACTTGCCTGTCAAAGATTCGGTTGTCAATACTTCGACAGCTCTTCTGGGAATGTTGCCAAAAGGAATTGCACTTTTAACGATTACTTCACTTTTAACAGCAGTCATCAAGTTAGGATTGCGAAAAGTCCTCGTACAAGAAATGTACTCCGTCGAAACGCTAGCTCGTGTTGATATGCTCTGCCTTGATAAAACAGGTACGATTACCCAAGGGAAAATGCACGTTGAAACCTTCAGCCCACTCACAGAAGATTTTTCAGAACAAGCAATCTCTGACATTCTTAGTGCTTATATCACTGCAAGCGATGACAATAATCCAACTGCCCAAGCCATTCGCAAGCAATTTACTACTCCGACTGACTATCAAACAAGTAATATGATCCCATTTTCTAGTGACCGTAAATGGGGAGCAATGGAAATGTCGGACTTGGGTACAGTCTTTCTCGGTGCACCTGAAATGCTCTTTGATAAAGAAATTGAGCTAGCACAGGAAGCCCAAAAGCGTGGTTCGCGCGTACTCGCTTTAGCCATTAGTCCTGAACGCATTGACCATAAACACATTCACTTACCAACTAGCATTGAGCCCATTGCTATTTTAGAAATCACAGATCCGATTCGTGACGGGGCAGCTGATACTTTGGAATACTTACGCTCACAAGAAGTTGGCTTGAAAGTCATCTCAGGTGACAATCCAATTACTGTGTCAAACATTGCTGCAAAGGCAGGATTTGCAAACTACCAAAGTTATGTTGACTGCTCAAAAGTAACGGATCAAGAGTTGATTGAGCTGACAGAAACGACTGCTATCTTTGGCCGCGTCTCTCCTCATCAAAAGAAACTTATCATTCAAACCCTGAAAAAAGCAGGGCACACCACAGCTATGACTGGTGACGGAGTCAATGATATTCTGGCATTACGGGAAGCAGACTGCTCCATTGCCATGGCTGAAGGAGATCCCGCAACACGACAAGTTGCCAATCTCGTTTTGCTCAATTCTGACTTTAACGATGTCCCTGAAATTCTCTTTGAAGGACGCCGTGTTGTTAATAACATCGCCCGCATTGCACCAATTTTCCTCATTAAAACAACTTATTCGTTCATTTTGACAATCATTTGTATTTCCAGTATCTTACTGGGTCGAGCAGAATGGCTCTTAGTCTTTCCATTTATCCCTATTCAAATCACCTTAATTGACCAATTTGTTGAAGGTTTACCACCTTTTGTCCTCACCTTTGAGCGCAATATCAAACCAGTCGAACCCGACTTTCTTAAAAAAGCTATTTTTAAGGCTCTACCGAGCGGTTTAATGGTCGTCTTTAGCGTTTTATTTGTCAATATTTTCGGTGGGCTGCATGGCTGGTCACAGGTGGAAATCTCAACTCTACTTTATTATTTATTAGGTTCTATCGGCTTTCTATCTGTTGTTCGTGCCTGCCTGCCACTCAATCTCTGGCGGATTCTGCTGATCCTCTGGTCACTCATTGGCTTCTTTGGAACAGCCGTTCTCCTGCAAAAGTACATCGAAATCGCTACTCTAACCAGCAATAGCTTCCCAATCTATATCATTTTGATGATTTTATTTACAATTACTTTTATTGTCGTGACACACATACAGAACAAACGGGAAAAAAATTTATAAAATTTAAGGTATAGCAGTAAGAAAAAACGTACATTTTTGTCTTACTGCTTATTTTTGTTGCTTCTTTTCCTCTAAATCATGATATAATAAGGATATATGGCAGAAATTCTTTTAAAAGACGGTGAGCGAGTCAATCAGCTCTTTTCTACTGACGTCAAAATTATTCAAAATCGAGAGGTCTTTAGCTACTCAGTAGATAGCGTGCTCCTCTCTCGCTTTCCAAATTTACCTAAACGTGGTCTTATCGTGGATCTTTGTGCTGGAAATGGTGCCGTTGGGCTTTTTGCAAGCACCCGAACCAAGGCTCAAATCATAGCAGTTGAAATTCAAGAGAGACTGGCAGATATGGCAGAGCGCTCTATTGAGCTAAATGGCTTAACCCACCAAATGCAGGTCATTCAGGATGATTTGAAATATCTCACCCACTATATCGATGGTAGTAAAGTGGACATGATTTTATGCAATCCACCCTATTTTAAAGTGGATGAACATTCTAATCTCAATGCAAGTCGGCACTATCTGCTTGCCCGGCATGAAATTGCGACAAATCTGGAAGAAATCTGTCAAATTTCCCAACGGGTCTTGAAATCCAACGGACGCTTAGCAATAGTTCATCGTCCCGAACGATTCCTTGATATTGTTGACACTATGACTGCTCACAATTTAGCACCAAAACGCATTCAATTTGTTTACCCAAAGACAAATCGCGAAGCCAATATGCTCCTCATTGAAGCTATCAAAGATGGTTCCCGTGACGGGCTAAAAATCCTGCCACCGCTTTTCATTCATAATGAAGATGGCAGCTACACTCCAGAAATTCATGAGATTTACTATGGAAACTAAAGCCTATATGTATGTTCTGGAATGTGCCGACGGCTCTCTCTACACAGGGTACACGACTGATGTTAAAAAACGACTTCATACACATAATACTGGAAAGGGCGCCAAATATACTCGTGCACGATTACCTGTTACTCTTTTGTATCAAGAAGAATTTCCCGACAAACCTTCTGCCATGTCAGCCGAAGCCCTCTTTAAAAGAAAAACACGACAACAAAAATTAGAATATATTGCAGATAAGAAAAAGTAGAAAGCGGGAGGTCTTTCTACTTTTTTGCAATGATTTATTGGTTATTTTTCTTAGAAATGACAGCAACAAATACGCTCAGAAAAACAACACCGATACCAGCTAAATATGACATGCTAGTTCCTGTACTTGGTAATAATTCTTTGGTTTTAGCTAATTTTTTGTCACTTGTAGTAGGCAAAGTTTCCTTGTTCCTATTCGTTTGAGAAGACTTCCCATTTTTATTAGACGAATCAGAATCTGTCAACCCAGCATGGGAGTTTTCTCCTTTTTGTTCTTTATTATTAGAATTTTCCTTTGTTTTTTTACCATCTTCATGCTGAACATTAGATGAAGATTGATTTTCTAGTGGTACAAGGGCTTGAATAGCAGTCTGTAATGCTTCACATTCTGCACCAATCTCTGCTTGTGTCGCATCATCTTTTTGTAAAATAGCTTGCGCCTCTTCTACTTGTTCTTTTAAGTTCGCAAGTGAATCCTTTGTATAATGCATAGTTTCCGCTAATTTTTCTTTTGCCGAAGAAAGAGCGGTTCCCAACTTTGTCTTATCTACTCCTTCTCTGGTTAAAAGCAAATCGTCAATTGTTCCCCATGAACCTTTATTTGCTTTCACAAATACTCCCAGTGTCACCTCTGTCTCTTTTGTTAGTGTAAAGTTCAATTTCGCTGTCTGCCAATTTGACCAACCAGCTAGTTTGACTTTTTCACTTTGAACATTTACTGCCTCAGCACGAGCAAAAGCATAAATATCTTCAGAGCCATTCGTATCACCACCTTGAATTTGAGCAGAAAATTGATAAGTTCCTGCTGGAAGTGTTATCTTTCTTTCAATGCCAGTTGTGTAATCGTTTGCGCCATTGTAGAAATTCATGGCATACTTGCCTGTTTTAGGCGTGTCTTGTCTACGCTTGATAAAATCGTTAAAAGTATAATCTGAAAGATCTTCTTCCTCAAAGCTAGAATTTGATAACAAACTCTCTTGCAGCTCTGCTTCTTCATTCTTATCATATTTTAGATTTGTATTCAACCCAGTATAAACATATTTAAATGTTGCAAGTGATGGCAAAGCTTTTCCTGTAAAATCAAACAATGCTTGATTATCCCATTCAGATCCACCGTAATTTTCCTGATTAACATTTGGATCATACCCAATGGCGGCACTAGAAGCCCAGCCCGAACCATATTTTTCCCAAATAGGTGTATTTACTTCTTTTCCTTTGGAACTAACCGGTGTCCAAGCTGGTTCCCAATAAAAGATGCCTAATGCACTTGCTTTATTGGCTGCATCAATGACATCTCGTAAGGCATGCGATTGCCCCTGAACAGAAGCGGGATAGCCACCTACCATCATTTGATTTTGTGTTCGGATAACATTTTGTTGACCATCTCCATCTTCTAATGTATAGGCATAAGAAGTCTCTGCTACAAGTGTCTTTTTCCCATACTTTTCGGTCACTGTCTTTAAAACTGAAGTCAGATTATCTAAATTACCATGCCAAAAACTATAATAACTAGTAGCAAATACATCATAATCAATATGGTGATCTGATAAACCTTTTGCGTAATTCAGTATCGTTTCCGTTTTATCTGGGTTGGTAAAATGAAAAGCTATCAGTATAGTTGCATCCACTTCTCGCACTGCTTTGGCGCCTGCTACAAACAACTGATAGCGTTCCTCTCCTGCTTCACCTGCTATCCCGCTACTCGTTGTTTCATTACCAACTTGAACCATTCCAACATCGACACCAGCTGCTTTTATTTTTTGAAGGCTCGTTTTGGTGTATTGATATAAAGCCTCTGATTTTTCAGACACATTCATATTTGTCCAATCTTTTGGTGGAACTTGACGTCCTGGATCAGCCCAAAAATCTGAATAATGAAAGTCCACTAGTAGCCGCATACCATGTGCTGTAGCTCGTTTTCCAATCTCAATTGCCTTTTCTATATCGCTATTTCCAGCGCCATAACCATGTCCGTTATGATCATAAGGATTATTCCATACTCTGACACGAATATAATTCACACTATTTTCTTTCAAAATATCAAAGATATCTTTGACATTTCCATTTTCATCTTTGTACTCTACACCACTTTTTTCTTGAGCAATTACTGTTGAAATATCCGTCCCCATGATAAAATCAGATGATAAATTTTCAACTTTATCAACACGTATTTTAGTATTTTCATTAGCTTTAATAGGAATGACTCCTCCAAGCAAACAAAGACTAGCAGCAAAAACAAGTGACAATCTTAATCCTATTTTCATACAGTTTTCCTATTTCTAATTGGTTTAATATTTTAGTGTTCGCTTTAAAAAACTGATAAAACAAGAAATAGGTTTTATCAGTTTTTAAACGAACATTTTATAAGAAGGCTAGTTATTCAAAATGCGAAAGAACGAATTGCACAGCACCTTTAGGATCACGCGTCAATTTGATATATTCAGCACCTTTTGTCGCAACAAGTTTGATGCCCAATTTATCCGTATCTTTCTTAATATCTTCATAGTAAGAATTGACTTGTGGAGCTAGCACAATCATGTCAAAATCTTTCATAATATCGTAGTGCGAACCATAAGCACCAGCTGTTGAACTGAGGTCTATGCCTAGTTCTGCTGCACCTTCTGTTAGTGCATTTGCTAGCATGGCGCTTGTCCCTGCACCGGCACATAGAACCAAAATATTATGATGCTTTCCATCTGCAACCGCTTGAATTTGATCGTCTATTTCAGCTTCTGCTGCTTCTTCAAGCTCCATCACTTCTGCCTTTTTCGCTTCTTCTTCTACTAATGAATCATCGTACGCTTTGATAAATGGAAGGTAGATGAGAGAATCAACTACAATCAACAACAGCATCAACACAATAGATAAGATTCCTGCACCCGTACCTAAAATCAAGCCAATCGGTGCTGGTGTTGCCCAAGGAAGGACATACATAAAACTGTTCATACCTAACACATCAACAAAGAACTTGAAAGCACAAACATTGATCATTGGAGCGATTAAAAATGGAATAAAGAAATAAGGATTTAAAATAATCGGTGTTGCAAACAACAATGGCTCATTGACTGCAAAGCAAACCGGAACAAAGGAAGCTTTTCCGACAGCTTTTAATTGCTTAGATTTTGCAAAGAGCATGAAGAGGAATGGAACAACCAATGTTGCACCTGTACCACCCATTGTGCCAACGAAGTTTCCAAGCCCAACTGTCAACACGTTTGAAGCATGATGACCTGCTTTTACCAACTGTAAATTTGTTTCCACATTTGCATAAATAATCGCGACAATAGCTGGTTCTACAATTGAAGGACCATGCACACCAACAAACCAGAAGAGCGCCATTGCTCCCCAAATAATTGAAATTCCTAAATAGCCATCAGCTGCGGTAAACAAAGGTTGGAGAAGTGTGATAACAGCTTCTGCAAACGAATGCCCAAAGAAATAACGCACGATTGTATCAATCAGGACAGTAGCAAATACTGCAAATGAAAATGGAAAGACGTCACGGAAAGTTTGAGAAATCGTTCCAGGGACTTCTTTTGGCATCTTAATAGTAATGTCTTTCAATACACAGAATTTATAAACATTCACCGTGATAAAAGCTGCTACAAAAGCCGCTAAAATCCCTTTTGTTCCCATGTAGCCATTGGCTAAACCGTTTTCAATTTGATCCACACTTAAAAGGAGGAAGCTCACAATGGAAGCCAACATAACAGAAACCGAATTGATAGTCTTGTTGGTCGGCATATTGCGGTTCATTGATTCTGACAAACAACGAGCGGTCGTAGCAGACACGAGAATAGCTGCTACACCCATAGAATAGCCATATACTTTCCAAAGCCAGGTGGAAACATCATTTGGCAACTTAAATCCAAAAATTTCTAGAATTGCTGCTAGCAAGATAAAAATACTTGAAAATAAAATTGCAGGCATGGCGGCTAAAAAGCCGTCACGAATAGCGCCAAGATAAATATTGCGTGATATTTTTTCAAAGAAAGGTTTTCCTTTCTCAATTTGTTTGATAATTCCGTTCATGGAATTAGTCCTCCTTGTATTGATTTTTATATAATTCAATAAAATCTACGATCAATTCTTTTAACAATAATGTCGTCATCAAATGATCTTGACCGTGAATAAAGATAAATCCTAAATCTAAATCTTCTCCAGCTGCCTCTTGTGCTAAAATCTGCGTTTGTGAATTGTGGGCTAAATTTAAATTTTCATCTGCTTCTTTTAAAGCAGCATCTACATTTGTAAAATTACCTTGACGAACCTCTTTCAGCAAATTCAGTAAACAACTACGTGCATCCCCCGAATAAGCTACGATTTCAAATCCTAACATTTGTAATTCGTTTTTATTCATCTTATCTCCCTTCTTAAATCACAATCTTTGTTTCACTAACATGCTTGTACCAATAAGCGGACTCCTTAGGGTAACGCTTTTGAGTTTTAAAATCAACGTAAAACAAGCCATAGCGCTTATTGTAGCCATTTGACCACGAGAAAACATCCATCAAAGACCAAAGGAAATACCCTTTTACCACAACACCGGCATCAATAGCTTTGCTTAAAGATTGCAAATACACTTTCAAATAATCAATCCGTGGCTTATCCATGACGATACCATTGTCAAACTCGTCTTTATAGCCCATTCCATTTTCAGTAATATAAATCTTTTGATAATGTGGATAGTCTTTCTTAATTCTCAATAAAAGGTCATACAAGCCTTCTGGGTAAATAATCCAATCCCAGTCTGTTCGTTCCATCCCTTCCTTGTAAATCCGTTCTCCAATGCCTTGCACTTTATAAACTGAAGTGCCTTTATCACCCGTTCCATTATGATGAATAATTGATTCGCCCTGATAAGCCTTAACAAAATGACATTGATAATGGTTGATTCCAAGATAATCATTTCGGTGACTAGCTTTTTTCATTTCTTCAAAGTCACTTTCAAGGAACTCATAACTAGCATTGTTAGCAGCGCAAATTTCATTAAGAGCTTCCATTGTTTCGTTTGAATAATAACCTAGATAAGTAGCGTCTAGCAAGAAACGAATAGAAAGCGCATCATCCAGAAAAGCTGCATGCTTATTTTCTTCGCTGTCTGTTGCTGGATATTTTGTTTCCAAAGAATGCACCACTCCAATTTCACCAAGGTAACCCTTCTCCTTGAAAAGATTTACTACACGCGCATGCGCGTACATCATATTGTGCAGGCATTGAATCACCTTACTCAAATCATACTGAATCCCCGGAGGAAAGACACCGAGCAAGTATTGATTGGTCGCAACAGGATAAATTTCGTTAAAAGTGCTCCAATGATGAACCTCTGGAAATTCTTGAAAACAAAATTCAACATATTCCACAAACGCTTCAATCGTATCACGATTGAGAAAATCACCTTGATCAAACAAAACTTTCGGAGTATCAAAGTGATGCAGTGTAACAAATGGCAGGACGTGGTGTTTCGCACATTCAGCAAACACACGGTGATAAAAATCTACTCCTTCTTGGTTCACTTCACCACGTCCATTCGGAAAAATCCGACTCCAAGCAATAGACAAGCGCAAACCATTGACACCAAACTTCTCACACAGCTCAATATCTTTTGGGTATTGATGATAGAAATCACTAGCCGGATCTGCTAAAAATCGTCCTTGTTTTTCTAAAAATTCATCCCAAGCGACCGGACCTTTTCCACCTTCTTTTGTAGCTCCTTCTACTTGATAAGCAGCTGTTGCACCGCCAAAAATAAAATCTTCTGGTAATTGAAACATGTCTTCTCCTTTACAATAATCTTTGAATATGAATCACCAAATACACCTTTTCATTTGGATGAAGCCCTCCACCCAAATGCTGACGAATGACTTCATAAATATCTTCGCCAATTTGATAGGCTTCTGGATAATCCTTTTTGATATATTCTTCTAAATTCTTCATGGAAACTTTTGAATCACTGTCATCTTGATCCAAACGCTCAATAAAGTACGTCAAATGAATCATTAAACGATCATAAAAATTACTATTCTTTTTCGTCCGCTTAATACCATGTTTTAAGAGCTCCTCTTGCACCAAAGCAATCATTTGTCGGGTCAGTGTTTGTTCATCTTTACTAATCACGACATCTTCGCCTTTCGCATTGATAAACTGTAAGGCCAACCGCCCAATCTCATCTTTTGGAAAATCCACATCCAATTTTTCTTTTAAAATCACCAAAGCATGCTCAGCAATTTTGTACTCCGTCGGATATTGCTCCGACATATCCGGCAAGTGGTTGCTTTTATAAGTATTTCTTTGCAGCGCTTGATAACTACAATAAATATGATCTGTCAAAGTTACATAGATGTACTCTTGAACTGGAAATTGGAACTGTTGAATACCATAATCAATAATTTCATAACTAGTCGTGATAAAGTCCAAGGGAACATCTTTTAACAAAGCAGAAAAGTTTTCGCGCGATTCTTCACTTTTTAGTTGAAAGACTTTTTCTACTCGTTCTTCTGCCAGCAAATCCCCTTTTTTCTTTTTAAAAATGATACCGAGCCCCATGACAACAGCCTGTTCACCACTTTCATTTTTGACCACCGCAACATTATTATTTAGTGGCTGGACAATTCGAAACATTCGTGTCCTCCTTCCTAACAATCTTTCTGTAAAACATAAAAAAGCCATAAACAAACCAAGATTTTTTACTTGGGTCATTTATGGTCTCGCCTAATTTCTTAGTTACAATCTATGTTTTATTTAACTTTATGAATAGAGTTTAACACATTTTCAAACTTTTGTAAACCCTTTCCTACTTTATTTTTTAAAAATTTATACAAAATGGATAATTTGTATAAATTTAAAATCTTTCATTCTACACTTAAAAAAATAACTTACTTCTGCGCAATACCATTTGGGATAATGACCTCTTTGAGCAGTTTCTCTTCTTCCTTGATGCGATTATACAAAACTACCGCATACAGAGGAAATAGAATACAAAATGAAATTAGTGCATGACAAAGTAATGCTAAACCAATCAACTCTGGAACGATATTCAAGAAATAATTTGGGTGTTTCACATAGCGGAAAAGCCAATGATCGACAAACTTATGATCGTTTACAAGCATCAATTTCACTGTCCAAATGTCCCCTAATAATTGCGTCACAACATAGAGCATAAACATTGAAAATAGCAATAGCCCCAAACCTATAGCACTAAGTGCGTCAAACCGAACCTGACGTATCGTAGCTTCGGCAAAGCAAGAAAGGTAAAATAAAATGTGAAGAATAGTGATATACTTGGTATTTTGCACGCCATATTCACGCCCACCATTTGCCAATATCGCTTTCTCATTCTTCATCGATATTTTTAGAAATACCAACCGAAATATAAATACCGCTAAAACAATAAGTCCTGATAAAGTCATACGACCTCCTTATAATAAAATAATCTATTTTATTATATAAAGAGGGGATTTCCTAAGTCAATACATTCAAAAAATATCATATAAACTGTAGAAAGAATTTACAATGTTGTTAGTTCGATTTCTTCTACAATTCGTTTTACATCGGCTGGGTCTACTTTTGGAGTCCATTGCAGGCAGTTAGCTGTTGCATAAGCACAGGCACAAATGACAGCTTCTCTATCAACTCTCCCCCTACTTTCTAAAGCATGGCAGAGACTTCCAAGGAAAAAGTCCCCTGACGCAATAGGATTTTTAACATGAATTGTTGGAAACGTCAGTTGGAAAACATCATCTTTCAGACGTGCTACGACTCCTTTTCCTCCCATTGTCACAATGAAATAGGGAATTTTAGTATATTCTTTGAGAAGTTTTGCTGCTTCTTCTGCAGTTTCAACTGGACATCCTGTTAATTCTGCCAATTCTTCATCGTTAATTTTTACAATGTCAGGTTGTGCTGAAAAAGCTGCTTTTAGTGCGACACCGCTTGTGTCTACTACTAAATTCACATCTTCTGGCAAAAGACGACCAATTTGTGCAATATAATCATCTGGCATCCCTTTCATCAAAGAGCCAGAAAACACAACGCTATCTCCAGATTGAATGCGCTTTATAAGATTTGAAGTGAATTGTTCTAATAAATCCTTATTCAGCTCAAATCCAGCTTCATACACAAGATAGGTCTTTCCTAATTCTGTATCAATCATAATTGTACAAGTACGCGTATTTTTATCAACTTCTGTCACAACGAGCGGAATACCGTCTTCTTCATTTAATTGTTGAATATATTCGCCCATTTTGCCACCTAACATTGTATGAATGCAAAAATTTCCTTGCTCTTCGCCTTTCTCGCAATTCAGGACATAAGCCACATTAAAACTCTTTCCGCCAGCATTCTCATGCACTTGATTTGGTCTGTTGACCACATCTTCTTTAAAATGACTAAGTAAAACTGTCCGATCCAAAGCTGGATTTGGACAAACTAAATGAATCATGTTTCTTCCTTTCTTTTTTTCAATCAAAAGCCAGACTATTTCAAAAGGAATAGCCCAGCTTATTGTTATCTTATTCTTCTATTTTGCATTTGCAGCGTATTCTTCATTTCGCTTAATCATTTGTTTTCTATACCATGCAAAGATACCAATATAGAACACTAGAAAGACAATAACACCAAAGATAGCTTTGATATCGCCTGTTGTAGCATTTCCGATTGTCCAACCAAGTAATTTTTCAATTGGACCTTCAAGAGTAGAGTGGGTAATCAATTGTGTGCTAGCTACCCCTTTAGGAAATGCATCTACGCCTTTCGCTAAGTCCGTAACAAATGGCGCAATAAGGGTTCCAGATAGAAGGAAGAGCGGAAGCAATAGAGTTCCAAATACAATCATCCGAATGAGTTTACCACGTGTAACAACCAGAAGCGCTGGAGTAACCCCCATTGCAATAATCCCAGCAAGTGGCAAAATACCATTTCCGACTTTGGAAAGAAGAACTGCTTCTACTAGCATAATTGGTGCTAAAACATTGGCACATGCCCAGATTTCTGCACGACCTGCGATAAATGGCCAGTCAAGTCCAATATTGAATTTACGTCCTTGAAGACGTTTTGTTGCAACATTTGTAATTCCTTGTGAAAGAGGTTCTACTGCCGCGATGAACCAAGAACCAATAAGTGAGAACAATTCCAAGCAGACACCAGCTGTCAAACCAAGAGACAACCAACCTTTGATAACAAGTGACCATTTTGCTGCTTCGGCAATGCCAGATACTGGATGTGGCGTTCCCATAATCCCTATCACAATCCCAAGGATAAATCCAATAAAGAATTTAGAGCCCCAAAAACCAATTTTCTTATTCAATTTTGCAGCGTCAAAGTCATATTTATCCAACCAAGGGAAGAATTTATCAAAAATCTTATCCAAAACCATGATAACTGGATTCATCATGTAGTTCATGTGAGTAGAGGTCATTGGCGAGGAGCTAGGCGCATTAAGCAAGTCATCAAATGTTGGTTTCATTAAGTCAGAGTTAATAATTTTCATTACTCCGACAAGTACGACTGCAAGCGTTGCTACAAAGAGCGACACACCTTGGCTAACACCATTATTATCCGCATACCACTTAATCAATAGACCTGTAATTGATAAATGCCAAATATCAAAAATATCAACATCTAAGGTATCCGTTTTTTTCGTAATTAACATCACGACATTAACGATGAGCATAATGAGTAAGAAGTAAAGCGTCCAAGCAGAACCCCATGTAATCGTCGCCAATGGTGCCCAACCAACGTCTGTAATATTAAGTTGAATTCCTGTGTTTTCAACGAATTTCGCAAGTGAAGCCGAGAAAGCGCCATTTAACATACCGATAATAGCACCAATCCCCGTAAGAGCTATGGCAAGTTTAATACCGCCTTCTAAAGCTTTGGAAAACTTCACTCCAAAGCATAAAGCAAGCACCGTTAAGACTATCAACATGATAATTGGTGCCCCCATATCTAAAATGGGTTTAAAGAAGCGATTGGCTAAGTCAATAATGACATTCATAAAAAATCCTCCCGATTTTATTTTTTGAATGATAGTGAACGAAAAGTGAACTAACTATTTCAGTAGATAAAAATTGTTTTTATCTAGCGTTTCAATTTTTCATTTTTTTATTTTTTCCAATGAATTACTTTAACTAAGTCCATGTTCCTTAATAGCTGCTTCAATATTGTCATATACTGGTGCACTCATGGCTGGAATACGGAATAAAATTGGTCCTGCTTCAATAACAGGAATCCCCGGTTCAAATCCCAAATCCGTGGCTGCTATTGGGGTGAAAATATCATAACCTTTTATCAAGTCTTCATTCACATCTTTGACCATTACCGCATCGCATTGGACATCATAGCCGCGATTTGAAAGTTCTTCTTCAAGAGCATTTTTGATTTGGTGGCTTGAGTTTACCCCTGCTCCACAGGCTGCTAAAATTTTAATCATTGTAAAATCCTCCATTTTTATTTTTAATGATTTATTGTTTCCGATATATAATGAAATAGTTTATCTTCCTCTTCCAACTTGGATAAGGACTCTAGGTTGCCGTCAGCAGTAAAGAAGTCCATCAATTGAGCCAAGATATTCGTTTGACTGGCATTAGAATTATTGATAATGAAGAACAAAAGCGATACTTGTACTTCATTTGACGGAACAATCATATTATGAAAAGTCACCGGCTGATCCAAGCGGACTACAACCACTTTTTCTGCTAAATTATGAACAATATCCGTATGCGGAATTGCTACATTCGGCAAATCTTTCCCTAAAAATTCCATGTCCAGCCCCGTAGGAAAGGACTTCTCTCGCTCAATCAAGGCGTCTTTATAAGAAGAGGTCACAATGTGTCTCTCCTCAAGGAGATTCGCAACTTGATTGAAAAGCTCTTCTTGACTGTCAGCATGCAGACAAAAGACTAAATCTTTATCGAACAACTGATAAAGTTCCATCATGCCCTCCTTCTATTTTGTTCTATTTTGTTTATAAGTAAAGTATATCATTATATGCAAACGGTGTCAATAGTTTGTTATGTTTTTTTATGTTATTTTTTGTTTGACAATATTTGCATGAGATGTTATGATGTTGTTGTGAAATAAAAAAAGGAGGTATAACAATGAAAGTTATACTAGGTACAGACCGTGATGGTTTTGAGTTAAAAAATAAAGTAAAAACTCATTTACTCCAACTTGGTTATGACATTAAAGATCTCAACGAACAAGAAGGTGCTGCTGATTTTGTCGACTCGGCAGACGCTCTTATTGAAGAATTACGAAAAGATGATACTGCCCGTGGTATTTTGTTTGATCGCTTTGCAGTTGGTTCTTATATGGTTGCGAATAAACACCGTGGCATCATTTGTGCTGCTGTTTCAGATGAGCATTCTGCCATGATGACCATTCGCCACAATTCTACACGCATTATCACTCTCGGTGCAGCTATTCTCGGTGAAGAATTGGCAAACGCCTGTGCAGAAGCTTATTTAAAAGCTGACTATGATGCTGGACGCCACCAAGTTCGCATTGATATGCTTAATAAATTATGTTAAAGGGTAGGAGGAAAAATTATGAAAATCGCTCTTGGCTGTGACCATATCGTAACAGATACAAAAATGAAAATTTCTGAACATTTAAAAGACCTCGGTCATGAAGTCATTGATGTCGGAACCTATGACTTTCACCGGACTCATTACCCAATCTTTGGTCGTCTGATTGCAGAAAATGTTGTTTCAGGAAAAGCTGATCTTGGAATTGCCCTTTGTGGTACAGGAGTCGGTATCTCTGCTTCTGCTGACAAAGTTCCTGGTACTCGTGTAGCTCTTGTTGGTGACGTTCTAACCGCACGCTATGCAAAGAAAGAACTCAATGCAAATATCATCGCTTTTGGTGGACGTATTCTTGGTCAAAATCTTATTCATAATATCGTTGATGTCTTTCTTGAAACAGAGTACGAACCAACTGAAGCCAACAAACGATTGATTGAAAAAATCGATAATAGCATTGAAGTTAGCCCTGAAATCGCTAAAAATGACCATATTTTCGATGAAGAAAATGCTAAATGGGCTCGCGGTGAATACCACGACTAAAAACTCAATACTCAGAAAAACAGGCTCAGTCTAATATGGACAAAGCCTGTTTTTTAATAGGATGTGTCAATACTGCACGAAAGATACAAAATCACCTGCTCCTCTATGAACAGGTGATTAAAATATTAACTATAAAACATTTGTATATGATTTATACTTCTCCTTGACCTTTGGTGAGATATGATCATCTGTGATTACTGCATCTAAATCATCCAACTGATAGAAACAATAGAAAGAATAGCTGTCAAATTTGCTATTATCCGCCACAATGTACTTTTCAATCGCATTGTTCAAGATAATGGCATTGCCATTTCCTTCTTCTTCATTGGCAGTTGTGACATTATGACCGTCAATTCCATTGACACCAATAAATGCTTTAGAAACTTTGATTTCTTTCAATAATTTATTAGCAAATTGTCCGACAAACGTTTGTGTCTTCACCCGATAACGACCGCCAATCAGGATAATATCACAATTGGGATTATCTTTTAATTTTTCAAAAATAGGAAGCGAATTTGTCACAATACTCACACTTTTATCAGCCAAATAATCTCCGATAAAATCCGTCGTTGTTCCCGAACCGATAAAAACTGTATCACCAGAAAAAATCAAATTGGCACATTTTTGAGCAATTATTCGTTTTTCTTCAATATTTAACATCGTTTTTTCAGTATGGGAGGCTTCATTCAAGCCATTTTTTACTTTTTTGTGAGCTCCTCCATGAACACGAGTCAACAAGCCTTGCTTTTCCAAATCAATCAAATCACGACGTATCGTCATATCTGTTACATCTAGTAACTCTTTTAATTTCTTGACAGAAACCACTCCTTGCTGATCCAATTCTTGGAGAATCACTCTATGCCGTCCTTCTTTCATTTTATCTCCTTTCTAGTTTTATATAATTTTATTCCTCAAATATATTATACAACAATTTATTCATTTTGAAAAATTAAAAACAATATTTTTTTGATTTTTGTAAAATATTGTTTGACTTTGTTTTATTTGTATTCTATAATTAAACTATACAAAACAAAAGGAGTCTAAAGATGACAACAAAACAAGAAAAATTAAAACGTTTATGTGATAAAAACGGAATTATCGGCGCTTTGGCTATTGACCAACGAGGGGCTTTGCGTCGTATGCTTGGTGAAGATACTCCAGTTGAACAATTGGAAACCTTTAAAGTGCTAGTTTCGAAATACTTAACAAAATACGCTTCTTCTATCCTTCTTGATCCAGAGTTAGGTTGGAAAGCGGCGGAAGCTCGTGATAAAAACGCTGGATTATTAGTTGCCTATGAAAAAACAGGTTATGACAAAACTGTTCCCGGTCGCTATCCTGACCTCGTCGAAAATGTCTCCGTCCAACGTCTCAAAGCAAACGGTGCTGATGCTGTGAAAGTCTTACTCTATATAGATATTGACGAAGGTAGAGCAGTCAATGACGTCAAAGAAGCCTTTATCGAACGGATTGCTTCTGAATGTAAAGCAGAAGACATGCCATTTTTCCTTGAGTTGGTTTCTTATGATGCCAAGGTGACAGATGAAAAGGAAAATGCCAAACTCAAACCTCGCAAAGTCATTGAAGCAATGAAGCTTTACTCACAAGAACGATTTGGCGTAGATGTTCTCAAAGTTGAAGTTCCAGTCAATATGAAATATGTTGAAGGATTCGCAGAAAATGAAGTTCTTTACACCAAAGAAGAAGCTGCTGCCTTCTACAAAGAACAAAGTGATGCAACTTCTCTTCCATTTATTTTCTTATCTGCTGGAGTATCCGCACAGCTTTTCCAAGATACACTTCGCTTTGCTAAGGAATCCGGCTCAACTTTCAACGGTGTCCTTTGTGGCCGTGCAACTTGGGCTGGTGCTACCAAAGCCTATCAAGAAGGTGGCGAAGCTGCTACAATTAAATGGCTTGAAACAATAGGTAAACAAAATATTGTTGAATTAGATGCCGTTCTCCAAGAGACTGCTACGCCTATGGTATTTAAATAACTTTGTATCTCCTTATAAAAACATAAAAAGACGAATCGCTATTCGCCTTTTTATTATTGTATAATTACTTATCACCTTTATTACGGATGACAAAACCTGTTTTCTTCTCACTTGAAGTATTGCGAGGTTTTTTGTGATCTTTGCGGTAACGCTTTTCTTTGTCAAAGCGATCGTGGCGACCACTCTTTTTGTAATTGTCACGCCCATTAGTACGGTCACGACGATCATTACTACGACACCCATTTTTGCTATTACGATTGCCTTTATTAGCTCCCGAAACATACTTAAATGGTAATGGCTTTTCACGCGCGATTTCTACTTCTGGTAGAGTGTCTGGATCTTGTACGGTTAAGGTCAATATATATAAAGCCAATTCTTCTGGTGTAAATTCAGTTGCCAACTTGCGAGCGTCTTTGCCAAACTTTTCAAATTGGTTGCGAATGTTTTCATCCGCAAAATCTCGCTCAATCTTTTTAAGTGCAACTTTTTTCTTAGCTTGAAAGGCTTCTTCTGCAGTGGCTGGTTTCATGCCTTTCATACGTTTTTTGGTCAAACTTTCAATGATTTGAAGATAACCCATTTCATTTGGTGCAACAAATGTAATGGACTGACCAGATTTTCCAGCACGACCTGTCCGCCCAATACGGTGTACATAACTTTCTGGGTCTTGTGGAATGTCATAATTGTAAACATGTGTAACACCAGAAATATCCAAACCACGCGCAGCAACGTCCGTCGCAACAAGAACATCTAAATTTCCGTTTTTAAAGTCGCGAAGAACACGGAGACGTTTTCCTTGGTCTAAATCGCCATGAATCCCCTCTGCACGGAAACCACGGATTTTAAGTCCACGAGTCAATTCATCAACTCGGCGTTTGGTACGCCCAAAAACGATAGAAAGTTCTGGTTGTTCCACATCCATGAGACGTGTCATGGTATCAAATTTTTCATTTTCTTTTACACGGATATAATATTGATCCACCAACTCCGTTGTCAATTCTTTTGCTGCAATTTTGACATGTGTTGGCTCTTTCATAAACTTCACGCCAATCTGCTTGATAGCATCTGGCATAGTAGCTGAAAAGAGAAGGGTCTGACGCTCTTCCGGCACACGTGAGATGATTGCTTCAATGTCTTCTAAGAAACCCATATTGAGCATTTCATCCGCTTCATCTAAAATGAGCGTTTCTACATGATTGAGTTTCAGTGCTTTGCGCTTAATGAGGTCTAATAAACGTCCTGGAGTTCCAACAACAATGTGCGCACCTGAACGGAGAGCCTTGATTTGCTTTTCAATGCTGGATCCGCCATAAACAGAACGGACTTTCACACCTTTGCTTCGACCAAAGCGGAAGAGTTCCTCTTGACTTTGAACAGCCAATTCACGAGTTGGTGCAATGACTAAAGCCTGAACAATAGGATTTTCTGTGTTAATTTTTTCAAGAGTCGGAAAACCAAAAGCGGCTGTCTTTCCTGTACCAGTCTGAGCTTGTCCAATCACATCTTTTCCTGCCATAGCAAGCGGGATTGTTTGTTCTTGGATTGGGCTGGCTTCCACAAAGCCCGCTTTGTCAATTTCTGCTAACAATTCAGCAGATAAATGTAATTCATTAAATTTCAATTTTTTCTTCTTTCTAAAAAGGCAGTGCGAAGCTACCTTATAAAACATAGTTATTTGCAACCTATCTAGTATAACACAAAGAATGATAAAAAGATAGGTTTTATTTTTTACTTCCACGCCGTACGCATGAAGAAAATGCATGTAACCCTTTTTTCCGGAATACATACATTTTTCAAAAAAATTTTCAAACAGATTTACCAATTAAAACTAAATACATTCATTTTGAATGAATTATAGCATAAATTATATTTAAAAAGTGATATTTATCGTGAAAACACGCTAATTGAAAACGATAATTTCTTCATGCACTTGGCGTGTTTTACTTTTTATTGGCTAGCCATTTTAAAGCTTTGGTCAATACAACCCACAGAACGAGACTAATAACGACAATATAAATCCAAGCATTTTTATCATTAGACAATGGAAGTGGCACATTCATGCCAAAGAATCCCGTAATAACTGCAAGGACTGCTAAAAGGACTGAAATGATTGTTAAAACGGTCAAATTATCATTCAGATTGTTGTTCAAAATATTGTTGTAAGAACCTGACAATTGACTGAGAACTTGAGAAATCAAGTCTGTCATTGCTACTAATTGGCGAGCTTCAATCATGACATCGTCAAACTGCTCTTTTTCAATCTCATCTAAATGGCGATAAATTGCATGTCCTTTAATGTGCTCTAACAGCATACGATTTTGCTTTGCAGCTGCTACCAAATAGACTATGGAAGTTTCTAAGTCTGCTAAAGCAAAGAGATTTTTCTTGGTGGTCGTTTTGTGCAATAACTGATTGATATGATCCTTTGTCTCATCCATTTTTTCGATAACAGGATAATAAGAATTGCACACTAATTCTAAACTAGCAAATAGAAATTTGTACACTGTCACAGGTTCATGATGTTCAATATAGTTTTTCATCATATCTACAACATAAGTATTTGCTAGATTGCTGACTGTTAAGAGTTTATCTTTCTGTACAATAAAGGTCATAGGAATAGTTTCATAATAGTCCTTATCCCTTTTTAAGTTTAATACATTGAAAATAAAAACGACTGTTCCTGTTTCACGATTGTAATCCATGTGCGCTCGTTCATTTTTATCTAACGCGTACTCAATCGTTTCTTCATCAATATTGTATTCCTTATAAGAATCTGGATGTTGACTTAAAATATCTGCATCTAAGTTTATCCAAGACATTCCATTTTTCAACTCTTTTTCAATAAACACCCTTTTCTCCTTTCTTGACTTTAAATAATCTAAAGGATTGAGAAAAACGCTCAATCCTTCATCAATCGTTATTGTACTTCTTTATCTAATGCTTGATATGCTAACAAACGAACTCACTTAACCCAGTTCTGTTTCAAAAATCATTATGATAAAACTCCAACAATAGCATAGTTTTTAAGTGAATCACTTCGTTAATATGCCGTGGTAAGTCTCACATTTTCTTTAACTGAGTTCAAACTAAATCCTCGGAAAATAGATAAAGTTTCCTATTTTTCCTAGCGTTACGACACAGAGTCAGACGAATCGATTTTATTCGTCTGACGAAGTTAGTAAGGCAGTTAGCTAGTCCCCCTACAGTGGCTAGCGTCCAACAATTAGGAACCTTCAGTTCCAATTGTTGGTACTGAGTTACGACACGAAGTCGAACAATTCGATTTTACTTATTCGACACAGTTAGTAGGCCGTTTAGGCAGACCGCACATAGTGGCTGCCGTCCAATGACAGTAACTTCAGTTACTAGTCATTGGCAACGTCTTACATTTTCTCTAACTGAGTTCGAGCTAAATCCTCGGAAAATAGATAAATCCTCCTAGAAGCAATCGCTTCTTCGTCAGATTTTCTAATTTTCTGTCGGATTTTTACCGCTCTCACATCTTCTCTTCCAACTTGACATCTGGATATTTATCGGCAAACCAGCGCAAGGCAAAGTCATTTTCAAAGAGAAAGACAGGCTGGTCAAAGCGGTCCTTGGCTAAAATATTGCGGCTGGAAGACATACGCTCGTCCAGATCATCTGGTGAAATCCAGCGGACAGTCTTTTTGCCCATGGGTGTCATGACTACTTCGGCATTGTATTCATTTTCCATGCGGTGCTTGAAGACTTCAAACTGAAGCTGACCGACAGCCCCCAGCATGTATTCACCGGTCTGGTAGTTGGTGTAGAGCTGAATGGCTCCTTCTTGGACCAATTGCTCAATTCCTTTGTGGAAGGACTTTTGCTTCATGACATTTTTAGCTGCAACCTTCATGAAAATTTCTGGGGTAAAAGTTGGCAGGGGTTCAAACTCAAACTTATTTTTACCAACTGTCAAAGTATCACCAACTTGATAAGTCCCTGTATCGTAAACCCCAATGATATCACCGGCCACCGCATTTTCTACATTTTCACGTGATTCTGCCATAAACTGGGTGACATTTGAGAGTTTGACAGTTTTTTTGATACGGGTCAGATTTACACTCATACCGCGCTCAAATTCGCCCGATACGATGCGGACAAAAGCAATGCGATCACGGTGTCTTGGATCCATATTGGCTTGGATTTTAAAGACAAATCCTGAAAAATCCTTATCCAGCGGACTGATTTCCTGATTATCTGTGGTTTTGTGTCCATGAGGCTCTGGTGCAAACTCCAAGAAAGTGTCAAGAAAAGTCTGCACTCCAAAGTTAGTTAGGGCTGAACCAAAGAAGACAGGGGTTAATTCCCCATTAAAAATAGCTTCCTGTGAAAATTCATTTCCCGCTTCCTGTAGGAGTTCAATATCCTCTAAAACCTGAGCATAAAATGGATTGTTGCCAAATATTTTTTCTCCTTCTTCGATGCTGGCAAAGCGCTCATCACCTTTACAGAGCTCCAGTCGCTGATTGTGCAAATCATAGAGACCTTCAAAGGATTTCCCCATCCCAATTGGCCAATTCATCGGATAGCTGGCAATGCCAAGCACTTCTTCTAGTTCTTCCAGCAAATCAAGGGGGTCACGCCCGTCGCGGTCCAGTTTATTGATAAACGTAAAGACTGGGATATTGCGATGTTTGACCACTTCAAATAGTTTTTTAGTCTGGGCTTCAATCCCTTTGGCAGAGTCCACCACCATGACTGCTGCATCCACAGCCATGAGGGTGCGGTAGGTATCTTCTGAAAAATCTTCGTGCCCAGGCGTATCAAGAATATTGACCCGTTTTCCGGCATAGTCAAACTGCATGACAGAAGAGGTCACTGAAATCCCCCGCTGCTTCTCAATATCCATCCAGTCAGATTTGGCAAAGTTCCCGGTCTTCTTACCCTTGACCGTACCCGCTTCACGAATCTCGCCTCCAAAGTAGAGTAATTGCTCTGTGATAGTTGTCTTACCAGCATCTGGGTGAGAGATAATCGCAAAAGTTCGGCGTTTTTTTATTTCATCTTGAATCGTCATTATGTCCTCTTTTTCTTTTTTATACTTTTTCTTTCGATTTCTGTGAAAACTCTTATTACATTGGACTGCTCCTAACTCGTTTCAACCTACCTATTATAGCGGATTTAAAGGATTTTTTCAATTGCTTAGAACATATAAAGAAGCTGGGGCAAAAGACTCAGCTTCCTTTGTTTGTATAGTCATAATTATAAGACGCAGTTTCTTGATATAAGAGACTACATTTTAGAATCTCACAATCACACTAGCAAAGAGAAAAATTACTAATATCATGATTAAAACCAGTAAATAGATAATCCGTTGTTTCCTCATTTGAAGTTCTTCTTTTTCTTTTGCCGTCATGGAAAAAATAGCCTTGTTTCGGTTTAATAAGTATAAAATCAAGCCTTCTCCCCGTTGACCGCCAGCTGCCAAAACTCCCCAGAACTTAGGATGTTTCATCCCACGAACCGCAGCGTCTAATTCGACTAGTTTAAACAATTGATACACAAACAGCCCATTTGTTACGACGAGTAAACCAATCAAGGTCAATAGATACCAAGTCATGATAGAACCTCCTATATTTTACGAATAATCTGCACCAAGATATAACCTGTGGTGCCAACCACCAGCGCCACCGACAACAAGGTCAGCAGATAACTCTTAGAGATTGGAGTGACAAAAATAAAGAAAAGGAACAAAAGACAAATATTACATATAAAGGCCAATAAAATCTTTTGGTTGCTCTTTACAACGTTCGTCGAATTTTCTAAGTGCTGAATCATGCGCTCATCTCCTTTCAGCAATTCATCCAAGCTAACCTGGTATAAATCACTTAACTGCAAAACATATAAAATATCCGGATAAAATTTTTCTGTTTCCCAATTTGAAATGGTTTGTCTAGATACATTTAATTTTTCTGCGACATTTTCTTGTGTCAAGCCCCTCATCTGACGTGCTTCTTTTAACTTTCTTCCAATTTCCATTATCTCACTCCTATCTTTCTACTTTTATTTTACTATTTTCGTTTATAAAATCTAGCAAAATTTTTTTACATTGAGAAAAAACAATAGAAAATCCTGCCAAATAAATTTGACAGAGGATATAATGGTTGAGATTTTAAACCGGTTTTGATTGCCTCTTCCATCGCCTTTTAAAATATTCATCAAAAAGAAGCAAAGCGGTGGCCAGAACCAATGAGACAAGTACGTAGTTCACCCAGATTCGGTCTCCCTTTATAAGCGGGGGATGAGTCATCAATCCATAATTTCCACCAGTGACGGCATTGACACCAACTAAAAACAAATCCAAGGCAAAAGTGTAGCCTACAATCACATACTTCTTCAAAAGCTGCTGGTCATAGTGGTTGATAAGATAAACCAGCGAATTAATCAAGAGGCAGTAATGCCCCAGAAGAAATGAAAAACTAGTGATATGCGGAAAATCATAGGGGTCAAAAACTGGATAACCAATGGCAAAAATCGCCCCGCTGACACCTAAAAGAGCAAAATACTGTTTGCTTCGGCATTTATCTGGCAGCAGCAACATGGCAAACATGGCTAAGCGGCAATGATAAAAAGGCAGATTATTTGCAAATGAAATATGGAAACCAAAATACCAAGAATAAAGTATAACTAATTGAAAAGCTTGTAAATATTTAAAAGTTTTCTGATACAGTGGGGTTTGCGCATAGCGAACTGAAATATAAATGAGGAACAAGAGAATTCCTATCATCGTCACATAGCCCATAGCAGAAATGGGAGGCGGTGCTGTCTTTTGAGTCGTTAAAAAATCATTCAGCATAGCTTAATTTTCCTGTCTTACTGTTTCTCCTTGTTCTCGTCTAATTTGTTTAAAGATCAGAGAAACCACGAAAATTGCTAAAATCAAGATCAATGAAACAAAAATATAGTTAGCAATCATTCCATGACTTCCAACTAAAGGTGGTACTTTCAAAAATCCATAATTTCCACCACTCACCAAATTTACAAATAGTAATAAAAGATTCATACTAAAGCTAATCTCTCCAATTCGCCGTAAACTCAATAACTCGCTATCATAATGATTCAGCAAATATGTGAGAGAATTTCCCAAAAGAGCATAGTGACCAATTAAATAGGAGACTAAAGTGATGTGAGGAAAAGCAAATGGGTCAAATAAAGGATAGACCAATGCACAAATAGGTCCAAATACTCCTAAAAGCGCAAAATACTGTTTATAGGTTGAAGAATCAGGCAGTAGCAAAACAGCAAACATCGCCAATCTGCAATGATAAAAAGGAAGTGATTCAGAAATTGGTGACAAGGTCACAATATACCAGCCATAAAGCACTAAAATTTGTAAACCTTGTACAGCTTTCAAAAAGTTCTGATAGCGCCTGTTTTTATGATATTTTACAGCACTATACATGACATAAATGATTCCTAAAAACATCATTCCATACCAAAATGGAGTTAATTGAGGGGCCTCCGTTTTATGACTTGTAAAAAATTCTTGTAGATTCATCTCCTACTCAACCATCCTATTACTTAATTCTTTGATAACACTCAGCTTTCTTGTTGTGGCGACAATACCTAACTTCTTTTCAAGAAAATTATTATTTAACTTCTTTTTTTTGGCATCTCTTGGTAAATACATATAAAGGCAAGCAGTTCCAACTGCAAATATTTCGTCCATAAAGTTCATTACTTGCAGTTCTGCCAATTGCTCCGTTGAAATGTAATTGTTTGTAAAAACGAGATGAATCCGTGACGAATCCAACTCCTCAGAAAAGAGATTTCCTAAAATAGCCCTTTCTAAATCGGACTTTTCTTTTACGATAATGGATAAATTTGCACCAATGCTTTCCAATATCACCCGATGCATGTGTTGTGCTAATTCTTCAGCTGGTAGGCTTGTTTCGCAAATCACATTGCCTGATTGAATATAACTTGAAACATTATCTAAACCAGATTGTTCCAACATTTGAACCAAATCACTCATCTTAGGGATCCGATTTGGTCCTGTTGGCATCACACCACGAAGGAGGGCAAGATACTGTACTTTATTTGTTACCCTTCATTCTCCAATTCCTCCACTAAACTAGCTAAGTTCATAGAGTTACTTCCTTTTATCAGCAATTGGTCCGTTGGTTTGAGTGCTTCTTTAACAGCCTTTACTAAGTCAGAAAATTGATCTTTTTCAGCATTTTTTACAAAATAATGGGCTTTTCCAGGCGGGAAAATTTCCTTAGCATAGGCAAATAGAGCAGCCATGTCCTCTCCATAAAGGAAAATTTCTGAGAGAATTTCTGGATTTAGGCTGGTTATCATGGCACCATGCATTTGTTTAGAATCAACCCCCAATTCTTTCATATCAGCTAAAACTGCCAGTTTCCGACCTTTTTCATTAAACGGAATCGTTGAAAATGTCTCTAAAATCAATCGCATAGCGGTTGGATTGGCATTGTAAACATCTGAAAGGATATCCGCACCATTTTTAGCTTTCTTCCACTCGGTGCGATTTCGTGTTAATTCAAGCGTGGCAAATGCTTTTTGGATCTTATCTTGTGTTACTCCTTCTTTCAATGCCACATAAGCTGCAATCATGGCATTTGTTGCATTGTATTTCCCAGTTACTGGAAGGTCAATGGCGTTATCTAAGAAATTGGTTTCAAAAGTCAAACTATCTTTTCGTTCTTCTAATTTCGTTAGGAAAATATCTTCGTCTGGACCAAAACGGACTACATTTTGCTGGCTCGGTAGAAAATCATTGATAATCTTGTCCGCTGGAACAACCAAAAGAGTCCCGTCTTTCATGCCGTCGGCAATTTGCATTTTTCCTTTTGCAATTTCATGACGACTTTTAAAGAATTCTAAATGCGCTTCGCCAATCAGCGTCACAATACCTACTTTTGGCTGCGCAATTGTGGACAGAAGGTGAATATCCCCCATGTGATCTTGTCCCATTTCCAAAACCAATTTTTCGGTGTCATCTGGCATGTGTAAAACCGTATAAGGAAGACCAATTTCATTATTGTAGTTTCCTTGCGTTTTATAAGTCTTGTAAGTTGTTGACAAGAGGTGAGCCAGCATATCTTTGGTCGTCGTCTTACCGTTAGAACCCGTAACTGCAAAGACATCTACCTTCATTTTTTCCAGATAATACTGTGCCAAACGCTGCAACGCTGCCAATACATCATCAACTAAAATATAAGGATAGTCGCCCAATTTTTTTTCTGACAAGGTTGCCACAGCACCATTTTCAAATGCCGTCACAATAAAATCGTGCCCGTCACGTGCTCCTTTAAGAGGAACAAACAAGTCTCCCTCTCCAATCAATCGACTGTCAAATTCTGCCTTTCCAAATGTACAATCTGGAAATTGATGAACATCATTTTGTGCTTTCAATACAGAAGCTACTTCATAGAACGTTAATTGCATTTTTTCACCTATATGTCTTAAATTTCTCTAACTCTCTCATTATACCACAGAATAACCTACTTTTACACACACTCGCCAAAGACATACTAAAACAATAGAAAAAAGAACCTTTCGGCTCTTTCAATCTTGTCTTACAACAAATGCTCTTCATGTTTTGCAAATGTTTCTTGCGCTAAGAGAACTAATTTCTCAATCAAATCTGTATAAGAAATGCCCATATTTTCCCAAAGCAACGGATACATCGACCATTGAGTGAAACCTGGCATCGTGTTTAACTCATTAAGGAAAATCTCGCCCTTATCAGTATAAAAGAAATCGCAGCGAGCTAAACCAACACCGCCAATAGCATGGAATGCTTTTTCAGCATATTGCCGCATAGTGGCAATGACATCTTCAGAGAGTTTTGCAGGAATATCCATGGTGATTTTGTTGTCAATGTACTTGGCTTCGTAGTCATAGAAAGCAACATCTTTCACTACCTCACCTGGCAAACTGCTTTTGGCTCCTTCATTTCCAAGTAAACCAACTTCAATTTCACGCGCATTGACACCTTGCTCAATCAAGACACGGCTATCATATTTGAAAGCCAATTCAAGAGCAGAGCGCAATTCATCTTGATTTTCAGACTTAGAAATGCCGACACTAGATCCCATATTTGACGGTTTTGTAAAAACTGGATAAGTCAGATTGGCTTCTACTGCTGCAATCTTTTCGTCTATATTTTCCCCTTCAATCACTGCTACATAGGGAACTTGCGGAATGCCAGCAGAAGCTAACACTCGTTTTGTCGTGATTTTGTCCATAGCAACACTAGAAGAAAGGATATTGCAACCCACATAAGGCATTTTCAACACTTCAAGAAATCCTTGGATAGACCCGTCCTCTCCCATTGGACCATGAAGAACGGGGAACACAACCGCCCCTTCTTCGTAAATATCACTCGGCTTCATTTTTTGACTCTCAATGACGGTATCATTTGTCATCAATTTTTCATCATCAGCAGGTTTGCTTGAAAATTCTTGCGTCTTGATAAAGTCACCCGCTTGTGTGATAAAATAAGTCTTCACAAAGAATTTATCATAGTCAATCGCACGCATGACACTCTCCGCTGATAAGACAGAGACCTTTCGTTCGGCACTGCGACCACCGTAAAGGAGAATAATTTGTTGTTTTGCCATTTTTATACCTAACCTTCTTATCTTAAAAGAAATCTACAAATTTAATCGCTTTTTAGTATATCATATTTTAGATTGTTTTTGAATAGAAAAAGAGCTTCCATTTTCTTTTAAAGGAAAGCTCTATTTTCTTTTTTACAATTCCGTGCGATTCTCAATAGCCCGAAGCAGCGTCACTTCGTCTGCATATTCAATATCAGAACCAACTGCTAATCCACGAGCCAGGCGGGTTACCTTGATACCAGCTGGCTTTAACACCCTCGAGATATACATGGAAGTCGCTTCCCCATCTGCTGTCGCATTGGTTGCCACAATTACCTCTGTTACCTCACTATCCATCAACCGTGTAATGAGACTTTTCAGATTGATGTCGTCTGGTCCAATACCATTCATAGGAGAAATCAATCCCTGCAAAACATGGTACAAACCATGGTATTCTTGAATATTTTCCATAGCAGATACATCTCGGCTATCTTCTACAACCAAAATAGTAGATTGATCCCGTGTCTCATCGGTGCAGATAGCACAAGGATTATCATCCGTTAGATTACCACAAATAGAACAATAGGTCAGCTCACGTTTCGCTGCAAGCAAATTTTTAGCAAATTCATTGACATCATCATCACTCATACCAATGGTATAAAACGCCAAACGCGTTGCTGTTTTTATGCCAATTCCTGGTAATTTTGAAAAGCTATCAATCAATTTTGCAATCGGTGTTGGATAAAGCATAGTATCCTTTCTAATTCATTGGATGCTGTTGATGATACAAGTTAATAATATCACGAGTTATACTATGGCTAACGGTTGACGATAAGTTTGTATTGTGCGGGAACACAACTGCCACTGCAATCTGCGGGTTGTTACTTGGCGCATAAGCCACTACATTCGTATTAATGGCTTTCTTTCCACCTGCAAAGGTTTCTGCCGTCCCTGTTTTGGCGCTAATCGGCACTGCTTCACCTTGTGACAAAGTACGCCCTGTGGTAAAGCCACTTGTTCCATGAACTACCTGATAAAAACCTTGTCGAATCAAATCCATATTCTCTTTTGAAATATCAACTTTATTCAGCTCTTTGGTTGACTTGGATTCAATCAGCTTTCCAAGCCCGCCCGTCTCATTATTGTCATAAATTCCTTCTACTAAGTGCGGTGCAATACGAGTACCGCCATTAGCTACCGTTGCAGCATATTGCGCCAACTGCATTGGAGTATAGTTATCAAACTGCCCAAAAGCATTGGTTAAGTAGTTCGCAAACGTATATTTTTTAGGTGTGTAACCTTCTGATTCACTTGGCAAATCAATTCCTGTAGATGCTCCCAAGCCATATTGAGCAAAGGCTTTACGCAATTTGTCCATAGAGGAGTTCAAATTCGTCAAATCAATTGCCATATTGGGCGTATAAGGCGTTCCCATCATATTTAAAGCTAGCTGAACCATATAAGTATTGGATGAATATTCTAGTGCCTCTAAAGCCGTAATTTGGCGAGCCCCATATTGTGTGAACCAAGAAGTGATGGCAGAGGAATCTCCAAAAGAAATCGGTTGATCTGTCAGAACTTGGTTACCTGTGATAGCTCCAGATTCCCAGCCAGCTGTTAAAGTAGCTCCTTTCACCACAGAACCCGGCACAAAGTTGTTCATAATCGTTCCAAGAGAGTCTGTTGTTAGTTCGCCTGTATTGGTATCGTGCTTCAGACCAGCCATGGCTAAAATAGCACCCGTTTTAGGATTCATCGCAACAGCATATACGCCTTCAGAATATGTCGCATTTCCGCTCGCTAATTCCGCACTAAAATACTTTCTCAAAATGTCTTCTACACCGTTCTGAAAAGCTAAATCTGTTGTTAATTTTAGATTATTTCCCTTACTACCATTGAAAATATTTTTCACGCTTTCCATATTTCCATTTTTATCAAGATTGATTTCTTTGACTGCGCGTTTTCCTTGAAGTGTAGACTCATATTGTTTTTCCAAATAACTCGTCCCAACACGATCATTAAGGGAATAGCCTTTTTTCAAATAAGTATCCACTTCTTCTGCGGGCAGCCCTGCCTTTTCACTTGAAACACTTCCGATGATAGAAGCCAAAGAAGTATCCAACACTTTCCTGTCCCAGCTGGTGGTAATACTGATACCAGACAGTTCTTTCGAGCTAGAGGCGATTGTCGCAATCTGATCAGCTGATAAATCATCCGTACGAATATTTCCCGTCTCAAAATTAGAAATAGCATTCATCTGACTAAACAAATAAATAGCTTTTTTATCTTCATCTGAGTAGTTTAACTTTGCTACATCAACATTCTTAACGGCATTATTATAAATCTGAGACTCTGCCAAACGATTTCCATCTGTACCATATTTTTTATTTTTAGGCAGCTGATTAACGACCTTCTTATAAACCTCGCTGTCTGCCAAATAATAATCTACTTGTTGACGCTCAGTAACGTCTGCGTTGGAAATAGAAACCAATGGAAGCAATTTTTGAGCAATTTCTTTAATCTTTGCAGCCGTCATTTTGTTGCTACGTGTGAAAGAAACGACTTGCTTGGTTGTATTCTCAACCAACGGTTTCCCACTCGCATCATAAATCTGCCCCCGAACCGAGCTGGTCGTCACCTTAGTCTTACTAGCTGTCGCTAATTTTTTTGTATAAAAATCTCTATGGACAACCTGCATATAGCCCAAACGCACAATCAGACTCATAAACAGTAAAATCACAATTCCAAATAATAAATTCAAACGTCGTGGGATTGAATGGCTATTAAATGTTCTTTTTTTCTTAGACATGGTTTCTCTCATTCTAGTCAAAATGCTATCTTTTATTGTACCATAAATCCACCTAAATGAAGTCGTGGAAAATGGAAAACATTGATAAAAAATACAGCTAAAAAACGAAAGCTTTGCATGATATTAAAAAGCCCTGCTTACGCAGAGCCTCTTAATATTATATTGGACTTATTTTCCAAGATAGTATTCTTTCACCAGATTCAATTTTTCATCAAATTCAAATACAAGTGGTGGGAAGTTAGGAATTTCCACATTCATGATTTCGTCATCTGACAATTTTTTGATGTGTTTTACAAGGGCACGAATAGAATTACCATGTGCACCTACGAATACATTTTTACCGTCTTTCAAAGCTGGAGCGATTTTATCTTCCCAGAATGGAAGAGCGCGTTCCAAGGTTACTTTCAAGTTTTCTGCATCTGGAATAACTGAGTCATCAAGATTTGCATAACGACGGTCAGTGTGTGCTGAATATTGATCATCTTTTGCCATAGCTGGTGGCAATACATCATAAGAACGACGCCAAATATGAACTTGTTCGTCACCCCATTTTTCAGCTGCTTCAGCTTTGTTTTGACCTGTCAAACCACCATAGTGACGTTCATTCAAACGCCATGACTTTTCAACTGGCACCCAAAGTTGACCTGCCGCTTCAAGGGCAAGATTTGTTGTTTTGATAGCGCGTGTCAAAACAGATGTGTAAGCTTGGTCAAACTCAATACCAGCTTCTTTAATCAATTTACCAGCATCAATAGCTTGTTGCGTCCCTTTTTCAGACAAATCAACATCAGCCCAACCTGTAAAGAGGTTTGCTTTGTTCCATTCAGACTCACCGTGGCGAGCAAAAACTAATTTTACCATTAGAAATTCTCCTTTGATTTTTGAAAACTGTCTCACAGTCACTACTCTATTTTACAAAATTTTTTCAAAAAAATCCAGTATCAATGGGAGAATATTTGATTTTTGATAATTTACTTTATTCAAGCAATGTACATCAATTCCTTAACTATTTTTCGAGCACTCAGGGCAAATTCCGTACATCAAAACTTGTGTCTTTGTAATTTTATAACCCGTTTGTTCTTCGGCTTCGCGCTTCAAATCAGGTATATCTACATCTTCAAAGTCTGCAATTCGACCACATTTTTCACAGACAACATTCAGATGTTCATGCCCCATAAAATCAAAATAGGTTGTCTTATCATGGCTAATCTTAATTTCTTCTACAAAACCCTCTTCCACCAAAACTTTGAGATTGTTATAAACTGTTGCTAAACTCATATTAGGAAAGTCAGGAAGTAAATCATGATAAATTGCTTCCGCACTTGGGTGTTCATGCGTCCGAATCATATAGGCAATGATTGCCTTTCTAGTCTCTGTAATACGCACTCCCTTTGTTTTCAATCGTTGAATAACGTTTTCATAATCACCTTGAACTGTGGTTTCTAAATAAGGATGTGAGTTCATTTCCTACCTGCTCATGATTTTTTCCTTTATTATATCATGAAAATAGAAAAATGCATATTTAGAATGATTGTAAATAAACTCAAATGATAACATTGTTCTCCTTGTCTGCACTTTTACAAGAAAAAAGCCTATTGTATAACGCCGAAACGTTGGTACAATAAGCTTTTTAAAGTTTCATTATTTAACAGCGTCTTTTCAATATTAATATTTTCCGTTAATTTTATATAGTAGAAATTCTTTTTATATAAGGAGTTATAAATAGCAAACCTATTTAAATTTATTTAATAAGTCCGAGTAAGTTTTGGACTTATGCCCCAGTTTTGCCCCAACAGGGCTTTCTGGATTCTTTGGGGCATAAAAATTAACCTGTGATTTCTTTTACGCTATTATACCACTTTCCGGCCACGAAAAAAAGCCCTCTGGATTTTCCAAAGGGCTCTACTTATCTTATTTTATCCTATAAGTTACGCCCGCATAGATTAGATCACCAGACAATCCATTGAGCGCTTGAATATTCTCTACTGTTGTACCGTATTGAGCAGCCATGCCAGAGAGCGTGTCGCCCCATTGCGCAGTATGATAAGACACATCTTGAGGTGCTGATTGGCCTTGTCCCGTCACTTTTAGGATTTGGCCAACATAGATGTAGTTAGGATTGCTAATGCCATTTAGAGCCGCTAATCGTTGGTAAGTTGTGCCGTATTTAGCCGCAATTCCAGAGAGCGTATCGCCCGATTGTACTGTATATGAGCCGGCACTTGAACCGGCCGGGGCTTGAGGTTGGCTGGTGGTAGTAGAGATAATCTCTGCATTTCGTTTGTAAATCCAAGAGTTAATGCCTGCTAACAACACCTTATCACCGCTCACCTCTGCTACTTGATAAGACCGACCTTTAACCCAATCAGGAATCCCTTCTCCTGTCGCCCAGTTGGTAGCCGAGAAATTAACCTTGACTGTGTCGCCGACTTTAATATCGCTTTTCGATGTGTTATCAGCTTTTTCGCCCTCTTTAATCGCTGGCGTTTGTGTTTTAGGTGTATTCTTACGACCATAACCGTTATCTGTGATACCAGTCAAATCCACGTTACCGTCAAGTCCGCCTGCAATGTAAGTTGAGGTGAATTGGAATATTGCAATTCCTGGGAGTGACGGGAAAAAGTTGTAGTTTGGTGATGGGGTCACGTTGTAATCTGGATAAGCTCCAATCCACAAAGAATTTGGAAATTCGGCTAAAATCCGATTATAATCAACGTGATCAAGCGTGTAAGGCTTGTAGGAGTAGTACATAGGCGTGTAACCCGCTGCCTTAATCATACGCATCCCATGCAAAATTGCGTTTGTGTTGGCTTCTTTGCTAGCGCTCGCTCCGCTCTCATAGTCCAGAGCTACAATTGACCCTTTTGGTGTTTGTACCTGCGGCAAGAAGGTTTTAAGTACTTGCTCACCCAAAGCAGCATTGCCGCCCACCTCGTACCAAACATAAGTATGAGCACGTTTACCCTGTGCGATAGCACTTGCCACTTGTGTTTCGTAAGTTGACTGTCCGTACATACCATAGGCATTGATACCGCCAATTTGGATAATAGCAAACTTGTCATGCCCGTATCCAAAGATACCACTTGTCCCTTGATAGACAGACCAGTCCACGCCTTGATCTCCTACCGCTGCTTGTGCAGCAGTAGGAAGCATGAAACCAAGTACGATTGTAACAAGAGCTAAAAGCTGCTTAATTTTCTTTTTCTGTGTCATCCGCTGTGTCTCCTTTTTTATTTTTAAAAGCCAATTCGTAATAGCCGATAGCAGATAAGCCGGCAATTAGCCCGCCCCAACCATACGCAGCATAATCACCATGTGCAATTGTTGCGGCGTACGCAAGACCTACAATAATCCCCAAACCGAGAGCTAACGTAGATACTTGTTTTCCGTTTAGATTGAATTGCGTCTTAACGACATTTACAATTGCTGAAATGATGGGGGCAATAATCCCCGCTGTGATTAAAATTTGTTGCATCTTATTTCTCCTTTTCAATTTTGCTTTCGAGCTTGTCAATTTGCTCATCAAGGTAATTCGTTCTTTCTTCCAAGCGATAGGTTCGCTCTACTACACTATTGTGCTTTTCCACTTTCTTTTCTAATTCCTGAATCCGAAAAGTAGTTATCTTAGCACTAGTAATAATCCCGCCAAATGTTCCGATTAAGGAAGCACTAATTGTCACGACCGCATTTATGACGTCTGGTGCCATACACTACTCCTTCTTAGCAGGGGCATCCCAGATTGGTTCACCCGCTTCGTCAAATTTCATGATATAAAATGCTTTATCAAACATATTTGTAAAGCGGAAAGTCGTAATTGAATTGTTATATCGGTCAAACGCCCAAACAAGCGGTACTTCCACCAATTTACGTTTGCCGCCCACAATTGCGGGGCGTTTTTGCGTTTCTTTGTAAATGTAGTAATCTTCTACATCGTTTTTAAAACGGATAAACTCGCCGTTTTCGTCCATATATCTAAGAGCCGTCTGCAAATCAAACGGCTCTATAATTGTGTCAACATTTAAAAGTTCTGTCATTTCTTTTCTCCTTTTATTCTTATATAAGTTTTCCATTTGGTATATTTCCGACAATTGGAAAATCATCAACAGTCGTATACGTGACGGTTCCTGTCCATACACGATTGCCTGACTTATTATTCGTGTAGTTGATTGTTCCGTCTGGTTCAAGATGGACAACACAAGTAGCATCGATTGTCGCATTGAAGTTACCAGTTAGTGTCAAATGTACTTGTGAGATTGGCTTGAAGCCGTCAGGAATCCTCTCATTTGCTCGTGCGTTTTCAACCACGCTTGCAATATTCTTGATGACCCTTGTTACAGAAATCGTCACAAGATTACCTATACGGACGAATGTCGCACCAATACCCCACATTAAGTTAGAAGTCGCTTGCAGTCTCACTTTTTGCAAAATAGCGTCAATGCTTAGCAATGAGTAAGAGTTTGAATAACCCAAACTCCAAGAACCCGTCCCACTCTGCATTTGGGTATTATTGACTTTTTGAAACTCTATCACTTCGGGAGAAATGCGCATTGTATAAGTCAATCGGTCTGCTGCATCATAAGCATTCATCAGGAAGCCGTTTGGAAGCATCATGATTTCTTCTTTTGGAATATGAGAGCGAGCTCCTGCGGTGTTGTGATTAGTAATTTTGATATTATCGCCAATCTTAATTTCTCCATAAGTTCCAGCGGTTCGGTATTCGTTGATAATTTCACCAGCTTTAACCTTACCTAAATTCGAAGCTAAAGCACTCAACTCTTTGATATTTAGCTTATCAGCTGTGATTGCACCATTGACAATCATGTCACCCTTAATCTTTAACAGCTTAGCGATGATTTCCACCCATTCAGGATTCTGAGAAATCATGCTGGCCAACGTTTGACCGTTGACTGTTTTCTCAGAGCTAGAGACCAAGCCGTTCTCGTCAATCTTGATTTGGTTCTTCTTGACGGTGTTATTGCTTAACTCTTGTACTGACTGCGTGATTTGGTTTGCTCGTTGGTCAAACGTAGTCTGTGAGACCTTACTGCCGACCTCTTGCTTAACTGCCGCAAGCTGACCGTCCACGCCCTGCTTGTATTCTGCAAGCTTAGTGTTTGTATAGCTTTTGCTATCCTCTACCGCTGGCGCCCAACTTGACGGGATTACGTTTGATAGCGTGAGCAATGGCTCCGCTATTTTATAGTGTCCGTTTTGCGTTATATACAGATAAAAGTAATCCACGCCTTCAAAATTAACGTCACTATTAAACGTGTGCAGAAATTCAACAATGTGCCATTTGTTCCGAGGTAAGTCTTCCAAACTTTTTGAAACATAACCTATATTTTTAGGGTGGTTTTTTAATAAAAGCATTAAGCCTGCATTTATAGGAACGTCAGAAAAAATGTAAATAGGCATTCTGACAGCGATTGTGTCGCCTTTCTTAAATGCAAGCGTTAGCGCATTTAAGGTAATACCCTTCCACGCATTCTTAGTTTGACCCGTCACAGTTACCTCAATTGAGTTGTGACCGTTATAGTCATTTTGATTGAGTTTAATCGTAGGATTATTAACGTTGTTAATGTCTGAAATTTTATTAAACTCTGTGTTTAAGAGTAAGTTACTAGTTCCTGTCCGCAACTCCTCAAACCGCCGATTCATGCCTCTTACATCTTCCGTATACTGGCTTTTGCCAACGTAATTTTCAGCTGTTTTAATTCGTTCAGCTTCTATCTGCTTAGCAGTTTCTTCTCTGCTGTATTTTTCCAGCTCATCCCTACGTTTGCCATCGTCGGCCACGTAGTTTTTAACTGCAACCATGTCTGTTTTTAGACCTTCCGCAGTTTTTTCTAATGTGGTTTTGGCAACGGTTATTTGCTCATCGACATCTTCTGGTGCTGGGCTCCAATCAGTCTTGATAGTCCCTTGCTCGACTTTGACTTCCCAAACTTTTTTTCGAGCGTCTTTATGATAAGTATTCACTCGCAAATGATAAGTACCTGTCGGTTTATTCCAAGTAAAGACTGTTCCTGTCGTCCCTGTATTGCTAT
>NZ_JADNQU010000007.1:0-104291 GCF_015594645.1 Streptococcus sp. HF-2466 | reverse complement strand
AAGTGAAAGAGTGTTTGTTCAAATTCCTTGGTCATCTTTCGTTGACCCTGTTCAATGTTTCGGTAGTTGTAGTAACTATAACCAATCATCGTTGCCATTTTGCGTTGGGTAAACCCTAACTCAAGCCTGATACGTTTTAAATCGGTATTGCTTATCATTCTTTTTCCACCTCCTTTTTGTGTTTGTTCTAGTGACGGGAAGAATAGGGAATCTAACAGCCTTTTAAGGGCTTGTGTTAGTTTTAACCCCCCTATTAGTATCGGGTGGTTAAGCCCTTTTGGGGCGTGCCTACGGCACACCCCAAAGCGCCATGCTTGTCAGCTCGGTCGGGCAGGTCGGACGGGCTACGCCCTGACCTTGACCTTCGTGCCTACGCTGGCTCAGTAGCTGTAAAATGCTCTAAGACGACCTGCTTATAAGATAAGCCTGATTGTTCCTTTTCCGTTAATAATTCCTCCAATAAACTAATATCCGCCTTATCTAGCATAATACGATTGTCTGCTCTTGTAAATGTATAGTCCTGTTCTTCTATATATTTAACAAGATTTCTTAGCGTTGAAACGGATATTTCAGCGTTTTTCGCAAATGTATTGAGAGATAACAATTTGTCCTCTGTTTCAACTGTGTTAGATAGATGGTTAGCAGGTTGGGTGATTGCCAAAGGGTCTTCAAGGGGAGGCAACTTTTTAAACTCATCAAAGAAAGAAAAGCCATCATCAAGTGGTACAAGAGGAGAATAAAATTCTCTAGCAATTTCCCCGCCATTGGCAATATAGCCACGACCAGAAATTTCTTCTCCGTCAATCTCATCTATTTTCTTGAAAAGTTTATTAACGTTGGCGTCTCCGAACATCATCTTATAGCCAACGTCTTCTAAGTGACCAACTGAAATTCGCTTCATGAATTGGTCACGCAAAGAGGTTTTTAGATATTCCCCGTCAGGTCTTTGCATGGCAGAAATCATATAAACCCCTGATTGACGACCTTTGAGAATCAGCTCTGTTAAATACTCAATAAAGGCACTAGCAGAAGCATAGTCTCGCTCTAGTTTAGCAGCTAAAGCAGCTAGTTCATCAATGATGATAAAGCGAGGCTTCAAACCGTAGGCAAAATATTTTTTCCCTGCTTGATAATCAGACTGACTTGTCATGTAATCAAAGCGTCTATCCATTTCCTGTTCCGCTTCTTTAAGACAATTCAGCATATCTTCTTTTTCCCAGAAAACACGTCCTTTAAATACAGGGATATTTTTTAAGCCGACAAAATCCGAACGTTTGGGGTCAAGGATTTCAACATAACCAATTTGAGCTAAAATCCAGACTAAAACCATAATAAGAATGGTTTTACCTCCACCAGTCCCACCACCGATTAGCAAGTGTGGGTGTTTATCAAAATCCCAATAGACACCTTTCATAAGGCGGATTCCCTTATCTGTCATCTTCACATCAAAGATAGACAAGCGCCCTGAAAATTGGTCAATCGCAATGGTATAAGAGACGTAGCCGTTGGTAAATTGCTTATTCATAAAATCCCCGTCAAACATAATTTCTAGAGATTTTTCAAGGGATATAAAGCGTTCTTGAAATCGGCTTCCTTGAAGCTGAAAGGTCACGGTGACACTAAAGCGGTCACGTTTGAGATACACTTTAGGCAAGCTTGTTCGTTCAATAAATCCTTTTTCTGTTTTGATTTTCTTGACCAGCACTAAGTTATTTTCTATCAAAAAGTGGGAAATAATTCGCAAGCTATCTAATCGACCAAAAAAGAGTAACTTCTGGTAACAAATTGCTTGAAGAAGAAGCAGAAGGAGTATGACTATTAAAAGACTTACTCCTAAGCTAATACCATAAGGAAGAGGGGACTGTTGAAGCTGAACCTGATGAGCGTAAATAAAAAAGCCAAAACCAATTAGGAATGGTAGTAAAAAAATAAAGAAGGTGGTTCTTCTAATCTTTTCATGGTATTTTTTGACACGAACACCACGATAGGTGAACAGCTTCATAGCTTATCACCCTTCCTTTTTAGCTTCGGGTTTATTGAGCAGGGACACATCTTTAGCACGGATTTTTACACCGCTTGATACAACACGGTTGCCGTTAATGGTTTCCGTATTTGTCCAGAAACGAGCAGTAGGAGCAACTAGCACCACTTCATCATTGTAGTTCTTTTCAGCGGTCATTTGGGCTACCTTTGCTTCAGGCGGAACCGTTACTGTAATATCCCCATTTACGGCAGAAGAATAGAGTTTGACATCAACTTCTTCCACAAAATCTGTTTCCCGACGTTTTTCTTCGCCTGTTGCTTCATCTACATAATCTTCCCATTTTTTGTGAAGAATCGTTTCTAGGAAGTTTAGCGTTCCTAGTGTTTTTTCAGTATCAAATGTTTCAATTACATCAGTCGCATATTTTACAGTCATATTTATTCTCCTTTATTTAGCTATTTTCTAGGTTTTTATTTTGTTTTAATAATCCGCATTTCTTCAGCTACAAAGACATTTTCACGTTTTCGTTTTCCTCCAAAGCGGAAGTTGCGGCGCTCAATTGCAATCCCACGAGGGAAGACAATTTTTTGACGACCTTCAGGGACATCTGACATTTTAAAGCCTTCTACAATCAAGAAAGCGGATGGCTCTTTACGGCTTGAAATTTCAAAGACACGATAAGAGGCAGGATTATAGTCATTGGCACGAATTTCTTCCATACCTGATACAAAGACCTCATTTCCAAGGACAGTGTTTTGGTCAACATAAACTTTTGTAATTTCCATTGATTTTTACCTCATTCATTTGTTTTTCAGACCTTTTCATGACTTGTCTAGGTCAATTTAAGTAATAATTGGTTCAAGTTTTAGTGATTTGGTGCTCTTACTCTAGTCATTTCTATCTCCTCATATTCCTAGATAGGCTTTTTTGACTTTGCGTTGAAAAGCATTCTTACAGTCCAGAAGCTTTTTAGCAAATCGGTCATGGTTATCATGGCGCAAAAAAAGACTGTCCATTTCACCTAGGCAGTCTTGGTAGCAGGTTTCACGGCGTGAGGAATCATAACCGTAAATTTTAAGAGAAAAAAGAAATTTCTCATAAATCTGTTGGAATCGTTCTTCAAAGTAACTCATCTATCTTAACCTCCATTCATCATGTAATAGTGTTGTACTTTAAATTTGTAGTGGTTTTTCCATTGTACTAAGGGATAAAGTGGCAATTCTAACTTTCGGTAGTGTTCAAATACGGTATCTATCCTTTCTAAAATCTGATGAAGTAAGAGTTTTTGGTAGTATTCATCAGGATATATTTTTAAAGAAAAAACGAAGCTTTCATAGATTCGTTGAAAACTTCGTTCATAATAGTTCATATCAGTTCCTCCTTTTTTATTATTTTAACGGTTTCATCAGCTTAAAAGAGTAGAAAATAAAAAAGACAGCTCATAATGAACTGTCTTTACATCTTAAACAAATCCGCATGACTGCCCGTGTCGGCTAAAGTAAGGGTTAGAATATCGTCTTCAATCAGATAAATCAAGAGCCAATCAGGTTTGATATGGCATTCCCTAAAGCCAACAAAGTTTCCTTTCAATTCGTGGTCACGGTATTTTTCTTCGAGTGTTTGCCCTAGGCGAAGTTTTTCAATCACTTCATCTAGAAGGGCTATATCTAAGCCTCGTTTTTTCATTCGTTTATAGCTTTTTTTAAAAGCAGAGGTAAACTTAATTTGATACATTTAGGCTTCCAGAGCTTTCTTTAAATCTTCCATATTGTCATAGGAGGCTACAGAATTATCACGAGAAATCCGTTTCGCTTCAGCAATAGCTTCTAGCGTTTTTGCATTGTAGTTTGGCACTTCAACCGTGAAGGGAATTCCTCCACGTAAGACACATTGGCGAAGAAAAATATTAACTGCGCTAGACATATCCATTCCTAAATCATTAAATAATGAAGTTGCTTGCGCTTTTACGGTCTCATCAATCCGAATTTGAGTTGGTACAGTTGCCATCAGCGTCACCACCTTTCATTATTTATTATAATACGATTAGTTTACATTGTCAATCATTTGTATTTGTTTTAGATGTTTTCTACTCTTTTAAATAGATGATTCCTGCTTAAAAGAGTAGAAAATGATATGATAAAAATAAAGGAGCAAATTATGTCTGGTTCAAAAAATAAAAAACGTATTGCCCTACGGTACTCAGAACATCTAAGCAAAATGAAAGATAAAGATAAAAAAATACTGAAGAAAAAAAGACATAAAAAGAAAAATCCTTCCTCAACCTCATCAAATAAAAAAATCCATATCCCATACAATATCAAATAACCATTTTCTATTCTTCTAAACAGAAATATATCTGTCTAGGCGTGCTCGTATCTTCGCAACGCTACTTTCGTTATGTCTCACGACAAAACTACTCACTCGAATAAGTCACGAATTTTGCCACAACTCAATGTACCATCTTTCTCACCTTATCCATTAGCAAATCTCTTAGATTCACATACCGCCCGCATATAGTTCTACTTAGCTATCCGTCTCTCTACATTTTTACTAAATAGTGCCTCCACCTCTCGGTAGCAGTTCCCCTTTGTTATTCGGTCAAGAGGGGCAAAAAGCCGAGTGCGTGAGATAATATCATTCCATTCTAGGTTCATCTACTCCAACCTCCTTGACTTTTTGCGATAAAACCGTTACAATAATAGTTGCTAAACAATATTGTGTGTTGGTCAGCTAAGCTTGAGTGAGGTTGTCTGACGCACTTTTTTATTCAATTTTCAAAGAACAAATTTAAATCTTTTTGTTAATATCGACCTTTTTCATACTTTATTAAATTTATCTATTTCATAATTTTAGGTTTAGTATTAACAAGACTTACACAACCTTCAGGTTGTAAATATATAATACAACTTATAGGTTGTATTGTCAAGAGTTTTTTGTAAAAAAATTAAAAATTTTTAAAGAGGTACAAAAATGTTTCCTGAACGCTTAAAAGCTCTGCGTTTAGAAGCCAATCTAACACAAAGCGATGTAGCAAAAGAATTTGGGATTTCTCAGCAAGCCTATGCTAAATGGGAAAATGCTAAAGCTAACCCAACACAATCAGTTATTACTAAATTAGCGAATTTTTACAATGTATCCATTGATTATTTAATGGGTAAATCTGACTACAAAAATTCAGATGAGATTGATTTATCAACATTTGAAGTTCTATATCGGAAAACTTCTAAAAATTTATCTGATGAAGAGAAAAAAATACTAGAAGAAGATTTGAGAGAATTTCTGTTAGAGAGAGAAAAAGCCATTAGGGCTATGAATAAAGAAAAGAAAGACTGATGTTTCGTGCAAAGAATTTACTTTAATGTTTGGAATCGTGTCAAACAAACACTTTATCCATTCATGAAATTAAATAAAGTACATCCTCTTTATTATACTTTTCAGGATTACTTCAATTATGAAGTTGACAAGAAAAATATACTTGTTATTCCTCACCATATCCGAATAGATATAGCAGGTTTTAATATCAATGATGGTGTTTTAACGATTTCCTATCAAGATAGTGATTCTATTACTCGTCAAAATTTTACAAAATGTCATGAATTAGGGCACATCTTATTACATCACAGTGGGCGAGTATTCACTGATTTTCATGATGATTCTCTACAAGAAAGAGAGGCTAATTTTTACTCAGCTTTTCTTTTAATGCCTGATATTGTGCTTCTGACTAAGATTTTTTACCAGCAAATGGCTTTTCAAGAGGTAGAAGTAGCACTACAAGTTTCTGCTCAAGCTCTCAAAACTCGTTTGACAGACTTCTTAAATTTTGAATTAGACATCAATAGACTATCTGCAAAACAAATTGTAGAAGATTACCTAACCAGAAAAAACAAACACATCATCGGTTACTTTGACCAAGTCAAAGACTATATCATCTCTGATTACAATGAATTTGAACCTAGTGCACTAGATAAGTTCAACTATTTAATAAATCAATCAAATTTCATTTCAGATATTGACTTACCAGAGCTAGCAGATACTCAATTCATCTCTTTGGTAAAACAATGTTATCCAAAATTTAAGGTTTGGGGTTTGTATGACAAAGGACAGTCCATTAACTATGCTTGGAATCCTAAACAACTGACAGAAGTAGCAGCTAAACGACATGCAAAACTCCTTCTAACAACAAGAAAATGACCTAGAGAAAATCTCTAAGTCATTTTTTCTATCTGTCGTAACCATACTTTTTCAGAGCCTTTTTGTAGGCGTTACTATCTTTTTTATAGTATTCTCTTTTAACTCCCGTTAAATTAGCTGTAAAAACACCATCTTTATAAGAATAGTTTTCAGTTGTTCCAAAAGAAGTTTAAAAGTTTTCTTATCTGTATTTAAAGTGATAGTGAATCCCCATTACTCTCAACAGTTCCACTGTCATAATCTTTTCATTTCGATTATCACTAATCCAATAATAATCCCCATCAAGGCTTTTTTGTTTTGAGCATGGTATTAAGAATATGGTTGCTAAGCCAAATAGAAGGATACTAACTATCTTTTTCATTACTTCCAGTTTCAAATGCCTTAGAATCTGGGAATAAAAACGTCAGGACCTCTCAGTATATAGGACAACAAACTAGCCGTTTGGGTAGGTTAGGACTTATTTAAGCCCACACCTATATATTATAAATAATGCTAAAACTTTTCTTTTTCATAGTCTCCTTGAAACAGTCAATATATTGTTACTAGCTGTTTCTTTTTTTCTTTGATTAAAAAGTATATGATATACTAATATTAACAAAGCGATACTTAAAATAGGAGTTCGATATGAAAGAAATCAGATTTGATAAAGTTTCAACAAAAGTTGCTGAAGAAACATTTTCTAAGATTATTTTACAAAAATTGCAAAATACAGAAGAGGATATCTTTCAAACTTTTTTTCTAAATGGTGTATGGGGGAGTGGCAAAACAACTTTCCTAAAAAAAGTGGAAGGGCAAGCAAAAAGCACTAAATTTATTTACTTAAAGCTTTGGGAAGCACATGATGAGAGAAGTGTGACTGCGATAGCTTTTAGTCTCTTACATCCATTTTTATATTATCTACTTAGATTTTTAATTGTGATTGCAGTAGTTACTAGTGTCTTAATGACTCCTGCTATAAATTTAGGATTACTAAGTTATTTAAAGGACTTATTAATCTTTTTAGGTCTACCAATTTATTTTCACAATTTTCTCATCATACTTAGCACTATAATTGCTTTAATAGTTACGGTTTATCAACTTTTAAAAGTAAAATCTGATTCAATGTATATATGTCTTTTGCCAAAATTTTTGTCAAATAATAAGGTGCTTGTAATTGATGATTTTGATAGAATCACGACTGATAGACAGAATGAAGCCTATAAATTATTTAACATACTACATGGAAAACTTCCAATAATATTTGTAGGAGACTATCAAAAGATTGCTAAAAGTGATGATGAAAGCGGAAAGTTTTTACAAAAAATTATTGATGAATTTTATCAGCTAATCACATCTCTAATTCGTAAAGAAGAAAGGTTAAGTATCAAAAAAGGTGCTTAACCTTTCTTTGTAAAATACCGTTATGTAACATGAAAAGCCGATATAGAAAAAATGGCTTAAAAATGATAAAATATTATTAGTTAATGTAGACTAACTTCCGTTTGTGAGGTGTTCAAAATGGAATATATTGACATAAATAAAGATAAAGAAAAAATAGTTTTACTCATACATCCGATGCTTTCTTCTGCTGAGGGAATGAAAAAGTTAATTGCCGATAATATTGGAAATGAGTATAGATACATTATTCCGGATCTGTCTGCTCATGGTAAATTGATAGATAGGAAGTATTTGTCGGTAAAACAAGAAAGTGAGAATTTATACAATTATTTTAAAGAAAATGATATTGCTGAAGTTTCTCTTGCTTTTGGAGCATCAATAGGTGGAGTAGTGTTATTGGAATTATTAAAGCATAAGGATATAAAGATAGTTAAAGCCTTATTTGAGGGCTGTAGTTTATGTCAAAATGCGAGTGTTTTAGAGTTTATCATAAGAAATATTGTTCTATATGAACGAAAAAAAGCTATTAAAAATAGTGACTCAGCTAATAGAAAAATTATAAGCATATATGGAGAAACAAAGGGACGAATGATGACTGAAAATCTAATCAGAATAGATAAACAAAGCATTAAAAATATCTGCCATGATTGTGCATTTGTAGATCTTCCGAAGTTATCAGAAGCAGAACAAAAGAGGTGCATATTCTGTTATGGATCCAAAGAAGTTAATTTAAAATATGCAAAGAGAGTTATTTCAAAAGAATATCCATATGCAGCGTTAAGAATATGGAAGGGACAAAACCATTGTACAAAGATAACAACGAATGTAGAAGAGTATTGCAAAATGATAAAAGCTGAGATTGATTAAAACATATTGTTGAAAAGAGGGTGTTAGCAGTGAATGATAAAAGCAATAAAAAGTTTTGGAATAAATTCGCCAAGCTGTACGCTCCTTTTATGAAGAAGGATAAAGGAGTTTATGATAATGTTTGTGAGTATATTCGTCCTTACTTGAATAGAAATATGAACGTACTTGAACTTGCTTGTGGTTCAGGGCAACTGAAATGAATTTGATACATGTAGGGCTGGCACCCATCGGCGTTATGATTGCTTATAAAAAGTAATATTAAAATTGGGATTTTGGAGGAGAGTTAGTGAACATACATGAGTTTGGAGCTGATAAAAATAAAATAATTGTGTTGATTCATCCTTCATTAGTCATGTGGGACTATTTTGAATACATTTTATCTATACTTAAAGAAGAGTATCATATTATTGTTCCTGCACTTCCCGGATATGATGAGGAAAATCCAAACGAAAATTTTACAAGTGTAGAAGAAATTGCCGATAATTTATTAGGATGGCTGAAAGAACATAAAATTGAGAAAGTTGATCTTTTGTATGGTTGCTCTATGGGCGGTTCTATCGCTTTAAAAATGTTCTCCAATCACGGAATTAAAATAAGGAACATTATTTGCGATGGAGCAATAACACCATATCAGCTTCCTTGGATTGTTACAAGAATGATTGCCATAAGAGATTTTCTTATGATTTCTATAGGTAAAATTGGAGGGTTAAAGCTTCTTGAAAAATCATTTTCTACAGATGAATACAGCGAAGAGGAATTGAAGTATGTTGCTAAAGTCCTTAATTTTATTAGTTATAAAACGATATGGAGAACATTTGAATCTTGCAACAACTATGTTATGCCAAAGAACGTGTCAGAACATAGCGGTCGTATTCAATATTGGTATGGTGATAAAGAGTCTAAAGCCCGTGCATGGGATATCAAATATATGAAAACTTACTTTCCAAATACTGAGTTTATTAAATTTGAAAACATGGGACATGGTAGCATGGCAAGTCTTTATCCTGTGAAAATGGCTAATCAATTCAGAGATTTAATGGAAGTTAAGAAATAAAATAATTTGCCATTTTTGGAATTAAGGAGGTATGCATTGTGAGTGTTAAATATAAATTAACGGAATTTTTATTTCGTCATACTGTAAAACCTATGATGAAAAAAGCAATAAAAAATCTGGATGAATGTTTTGCTAAACAAGAAAAGAAACAGAAATCTAAACTCCCTCTTGAAAAACTTCATAAATCTTATGATTTTGAAGAAAAGTGTACAAGCGGAACTTTGTATTATGTCGTCAAACCAAAAAATAAAGTGGCAAATAGGCTTGTATTATATTTCTTTGGTGGTGGATATACCATTCCGGGAGATTCCGGTGATTTTGAGTTTGCTCAAGATATGGCTAATCAAAGTCAGGCTGAAGTTTGGCTTGTATGGTACCCGCTTTTTCCAAAAGCAACTGGCTTGCAAATTATCGACGCAGGTCTAAACGTTTATAGCGAGGCACTTAAGGCGTTTAATGCAGATGATATTATATTTTTTGGTTTATCAAGTGGAGCAAGCCTTGCACAAAATATATGTTTGCATATTCTTGAAAACGACATGAGATTATCAATGCCAAAAAGATTGATTATGCACTCTCCGACCTTTCGTATTCCTCCAACTAAAGAACAGATGAAAGAGATGGAGAGACTTGATAAGTTTGATTGCATTATTCCGGCTTGCTACATGAAAGAACAAGATCAAGTAATGCAAAGAATAAATTTAAATAATGTGGAATATATGAAATCGCCAATTGAGTACTCATGGAAGGGGCTACCTGACATGTATATCATTTATGGTTCTTATGAAGTGTTGATAGCAGAGCTGCCGGAGGCAAAAGAAAAAGCTAAAATGGATGGCGTGGTTATGAAAACATACATAGGAGAAAGAATGATGCATGCTTGGGCAGCGGCAGGATTTTTACCTGAGGCAAAGGAAGTAAGAAGAAATATATATGCCGTAATAAGGGGAGATAGAAATGACGGCTTTCTCTTGTAATATTCTACAGGTAGTTTTCAGAAGAAAAGTGGATATTGTGTGGTGATTGATAATTATGTATATGACGATACTGCTTGCCGTTATTATGATGATTGGATTGTTCTTATTGCTGTGGGCAGGAGTTGGATTTATTCAAAACAAAGACTTCTTTTCTTCGTGTCCTAAAGAAGTGTTTGATGTTATTGAACCAAAGGAAAAACGCTTTCGTGGTCAGAGTTTAGTTGGATGGATATTAGCTATTATTGCAATACTATTCATGGGGAGTTCAATTATCGTTGGTGCAGTGGATGGTGTTCAAAATAACTTTACTTACATTCAGTTTTTCATTAGATTTCTGATGATACTTCTTTTGTTGAAAGCCTTTGATATTGTATTTTTTGATTGGATACTTTTGTGCAATCGAGGTTTTAGTTTTTTTTGAACATTATTATCCGGAAGTGGTAGATAAGCTTAGTCCTAAACTCTTTGGATATAACAAAAAGGAACACATTATTCAAGTGTTATTTATGATTATCGGATCGTTAGTCATTGCATGGATATGCACATTATTTTAAAAACTAAATTCAAATTAGTAGGGGGTGTTTATACTTGGAAGAAATAAAAATGCAAGAAAAAATAAAACCTATTTTGAATGGTGCTGCGGAAACGATGCTTCAGAGTTTTTATGCAAGAGCACAATATTCCAAGAGCAAAAGACATAAATTTTATGATGCCAAAGCGGTGGAATTGGTTGAAAAAATTGATTACGATTTTACTGTCGCCACAAATGATTCCCTTATGAGTTATGGCGTGATTGCAAGAACGCTTGTATTTGATGAACTGGTAAAAGAGTTTATTGACGAAAATCCAACCTGTACAGTCGTAAATATTGCTTGTGGACTTGACACGAGATTTTATCGCATGGATAACGGAAAAATCACATGGTACAACCTTGATTTGCCTGAAACAGTTGAGGTAAGGAATCAGATTTTTGCAGAATCCGGCAGAGTTTCAAACATCGGTATTTCAGCAACGGATTCGGCGTGGGCAAAAGAAATAAAAGCAGATGGGAACATTCTGTTTATCATTGAGGGCTTGTCAATGTACTTGACAAGGGAAGACAATGCCCAAATGCTCAGAATTATTCGAGAGAATTTTGACAATGCTTATGTTCTTATGGAGTGCCTGTCAAAAAGGTGGGTGGCGAAAGAAAATGTTGAAAAGTCCATACAAAAAACCGGAGCAAAATTCATATTTGGAGCGGATTCCTTTGATGATATTAAGGATATTGCAAGAGGTTTCCGTAGTGTAAAGGATGATGATATTACAAGGGGGATGTCTGCTTTATTTCCTGTGCTTAAGCTTATTAACTGGTTGCCGATTGCTCACAAACTATCACAGAAAATCTTGATATTTGAGAAAGTGTGATGTTATCGTTTTGGTTGCCATCATGAAGTACACACTGCGATAGGTAAATTATAGCTTATATAACTAACAACTAATATGAAAACAGTGAATTGAAAGGAACAGTTTACTGTTTTTTTATTTGAGAAAAATTGAAACGGAGGAATGAAAAATGAAGAAAGAGAACACATTACAGGAAGTACAGGAACAAATTTTTGAACTTCAGCAAGAAAGACAAAAGTGCGATGTAAAGCTGAAACAATTACAAAATCAAGGTAAGAAATTAGAAAAACTTGCAAACGAAAAGGAACGAAAAAGAAGAAATCATAGACTCATACAAAGAGGATTGATAGTAGAAAGAGTGGTTAAAAATCCTCTTATGTTTACCAATGAGGATATAGACCTTTGTAACAGAGATATATTTTGACAAAAAGAGCAAGGAAACATTTCAAGATAAGTTATTCAAGGTAATACATTCAAAGGGTAAATAGTAGTGAGTAGAGAAATATGACAGTAGAAAAATATCGAAAAAAAATGCTATAATATTAGTCAATATAGATAAACAAATTTGAAGTTGAAGAGGAGAAACTTTCCCATGAAGAAAGAAATCAAAACAATAGAGAAAGATGGATATAACGGCGTATACTGGCCGAATCCGAACGGCAGTAAATATTGCATGATTGCCATGCTTGGTGATGATACAAAAGACATGATGGCAAAGGGTGGCGTCAAATGGCTTCAAAAGAAAGGTCTGAACGTCCTCACAATGTCACCGGCCCCAAAAGATTACGGTCACCATAACTATCCACTCGAACGTTTTGAGAAGGCACTTGCATTTCTGAAGACGATGGGCAATGAAGAAATCGGTATTATGGGTGCCTCGACAACTGGTATGCTTGCGCTTGTCGCAGCGTCATGCTTTTCGGAAATAACGCTTACGATAGCCATTTCTCCTTCTGATTTTGTGATGGAAGGTTTTTATCAGGATGGGAAAGACGGGGCTCACGAACGTCCGGGAGACGGAGAGTCATCTGTTTCATATCACGGTAAGCCGCTTCCTTATCTGCCCTATGCGTATCGCCATCCGGAATACTGGCAGAAAATATCTGAGGAAACCAAACGGCGTGGCGCGATGGTTGCCAGTCGCGATTTGTTCGATGAATCGGAGAAAAGGCATCCCGTGCAGGAAGCCGAGAAAATAAAGGTGGAGAATATAAAGGGTCGCATTCTGCTGATTGGTGCGGAGGATGATGTACTTTGGGATACCTGTAAATACATTCGTAGAATGGAAAACAGGCTGAAAGAAAGGGACGCGGATAACAGTGTAGTTCTCATGACCTATGAACATGGAACGCATTTTATTTTTCCGCAGACCATGTTAACAGGCATTCTTCCTGTGGGTTCCGGGCTGTTTATCAGCATGGCTTTTAAGGAGGCAAAGCAGTATCCTAAAGAGTGTAAGCAGACGAGGATTGAAGTTGATGAGCGCTTATCGGAGGAACTAAAGCAGTGGATAAATTCGGCTCGATAAATCCCAGTTTGTAGAACTAACAACTTAATAAAAATTACCACAGGAACAGTAAATCAAAAAAGGTTTACTGTTTTTCTTTACTCAAAATTAGAAAGGGAGGAAACGAGAAAATGAAAAACATTGAAGAAAAAATCTTAATGGCAGATGAAGAAATCAAGCAGTTACAAAACAAAAGGAAAAAGCTCATCAGTCAGCAGAAACAGGAAGAACGAAAAAGAGAGATAAAAGGATATATGAAAAAGGGGCAGTCTTTGAAAGTATTCTCTGATTTATTAAATTATGAACTTTTTAAAAGAGGAAAGAGAGAACTAGTTGATGTTAAACAGCTAATTACGATAGATTATATTTTTTTATTTTATCCAAAATATTACCTCGAATTGAAGGATTTTGGTATGTTGCTTTTGGATGAAGATATCGAAGAAATTCGTCTTGTTGAAACTATGCATTCCTCACAAAATCGCAAAAAAGATATAAAGGATATTTCTTTGTTAACAAAAGAATCAAATGAAATGCTTCATAATCAAGAAAAATTATCTTCTGAGAAATATAAACCTTATATATACTTTCTAATAACTAGAACTTTTGATGGATACAAAGAAAAGGAAGATGATGTTAAACATTTGATTGATGAGCTACCTGATAACGAGTTCATTCAATATTGGGAATTAATGAGAATGATAAGAGGCAATACTATTTATACAAATTCACTCGATTTTGATACAGGCAATAGAAAAAATTACTACGAAATTTACGAACTAAATAGAGAACGATTTAAAAGCATAGCTGATAGAAAAGGAATTATTTTTAAAGTTGATACTCAAACTGTCTGATGATTTTGATTTGTATATTTCTAATCCACACGAACCTTTATTGTAACAACTGACAGAAGTAGAAGCCAAATGGCATGTGAAACTCCTTTTAATAACAAGAAAATGACCTAGAGAAAATCTCTAAGTCATTTTTTTATATTTTTCTTATAGGCTTCACTATTTTTTTTATAAACTGTTTGTTTATTTCCTCCTGTTAGGAAGTTTCCTGTATCAAATGTTAAAGTCCCATCTTTTTTAATATCATAGGTTGCAACATATTCTCTTCCAGAAGCTGAAAAAGTAAATGTTTTATTTTGAGAATCTACATTAGTTATCGGATGATTGTGATTTTCATGATATGTTCCTTGATTTCCTTTAATTTCAAGTACTAGATAATCATATTGGTTATAATATTCTCCGTCAAGAGTATTTTGCTTGGAACAAGATATTAGAAATATAGTAGCAATTCCTAAAAGTAATAGACTAAGTAATTTTTTCATTTTCCAAACCTCCTTTTATAATATTATACTAGAAAAATATTACAATTATGATACGATATGAAAAATAAGCAAGTAGTAGCTACAACTCTTGCTTATTTTTATTCTAAAGAAGAAATTGTTTTAATTCTTCCAATTTTGAATTATTATCATAAACGAATAATGGAATCTTTTCTAATCGAGCAAATTCGATTACTCGCTTTTGTTCTCTGGCTTGAAAAGAATCAATCAAATCTTTGTCCCAATGACTGTTATCCCTCTTCATCAATCGCTTTTGAATAGTGGAAGGAACTTCTATCTTTAAAATGATTCTATTAATTTTTAAACCATCAAAAGTAGAATATGGAAGTTCAACTATCTGTCCTAATGAATCTAAAAGCGTAAAATGACCATCTAGTATAACTATTTCATCTTCATGAAATGGATAAGCTGCTAGCTCTTGTTTCCATAGCTCTTGATTATTAGCTATGTTCTTTGAGAAGCTTGCCAAACAAGAGGGGATTGAAGTTTTATGTGCAGAACGTTTCTTTACGGGTAGTTTGATAGAGCAATCAACCATACGTATAGCCATTCGCTCTCCAGACACTGTAGAAGAACTGGAGGAAGGATTAATCACCCTAAAAAATCTGTATTCACAATTATAAAAGAGACAGAGCAGTATCAGTCCAAGAAAACTTTGCCCTTCAGCAGTATTGCGACAGATACTGAGGTTCTTTCAACTATTCAATCCTAAGTCTTTCGTCCAATCACTGTGTCAAACTATTTTTCCAAATATATTAAAACAAGGCTGGGTATAACATCCCAACCTCAATTTCTTATCTGGGAACTTTAAATTTTTTAATTAGTGTGTCTTGTCATTATTTTTGGTCAATTTTTAAAATTTCAATGCTATTAAGTAAGTGACAAAGCCCTGCCAACTCTCAATTTTTTTGTTTTAAGCAACTTTATATTTAATCAAAATAAAAAAGGCATCTTGTCTAGTAAGATAACCTCTAGCCCAGTATTCTATTTTTTGAAGTGTTGAGAAATTTACCTTATTTAAATGAAATTATTTGAAATTATATAACATAAAGTGAAAAGTGCATAGTGATAAAAGTGCAGAAATAAAGGCTTTTAGTATTTAAAGAGATGTAGGTGCCACCAACCAGGTCTTAAAAAGGCTCGTAAAGCTAGCCAGTTCTCAAAACGTTAAGAAACGGCTACAATACAGACTTTACAACACTTCATGGTTCAACACCATGGGGTGTTTTTTTAATGTTCCTTGAGAAAAATTCCCACCATTCTCCCACCATCATTTCTTCAAGTTACGGTAAGCAATCTCTCCAACAGCCATTGGAACGATGTTAGAGGTATTGATGTAGTTTTTAGTTATGCAGTTGTATTTATGAAGTTTTACCAGAGTGCTTCCTATTTTACACACTATTTTTACGCTAATGTTTGTCATCATCAGTCATATAAGTAGTAAATTGTAGTCTGATGATTACTTCAAAAGTAGATAAATCATTTCTTTCTTTGTTGAATTCTAAATTATATGAAAGTCAGAGCACTATTTAAATGTTGCTGTTACAAACCAAGGAAAAAGAGATACAAAAATAGCCTCTACAAACATATTGATTGTATGGGCTATTCTGTCAAAAATTACCAGCTAGGAAAAATAGCTATATTCTAAAAGCTCGATTTTTCGGGCTCTTTTTTCTAGTCTATATGATTATCTTTGTCTAGTGAGATGTATTGGTCAAGAGAAGAATGAACGAGGGTTAAAAATTTTTCTTTGAAGACTTGTGGTGGGAGTGGATTTTCTTGGGTTAGCCACACTTCAATGTTGGCAATCACATAATGAACCAGTAGGGAGATGATAAAATCATCTGGCAAATCAATAAGGGATTGATTCGGTTTGATATTTTCAAGTGCCCATTTTGTGTAAATCTTTTTTAAATAATTGGTCCAATAAGGATCTGTTGAGCTAGAATACAGCATTTTTAGCCATTTTCGATTTTCATAAAGAATAGGGAAAATGTTATCTGCAATGAAAAGAAATGGGTCTTTATTTTCGAGAGTATCATATTCTAAAAACATTTCGTAAATGGGCTTATCAATACTTTCATGAATGGATTCAATGATGTCGTCAACACTATTGAAATGATGTTTATAAATTGCTTGGCGTGAAATACCAGCTTTTTTGGCAAGGTCACTCATTGAGAGATTGGCTTCATTGGGATTTTGCATTGCTAAGTCATAGAAAGCATCCAAAATCTTTTGTTGATTACCTTTTACCATATAAAACAACTCCTCGCTCTTTTTAGTATAATGAAAAGAGAAAAAGATTGCAAGAAAAAGTGAGTAATAAAAACGTTAATGCAGTCCTTTTGAAATTGCTATTTATTAAGTTTAACAAAAATAATATTTGTCATGAATCTATGTTTTGTTTGAGATAGAATTAACATCTGTGAATGGTATTGTAAAAATAGGATAAGCAAAAATATTGATAGAATAGTCTAATTATGATGTAATAGTAAAAGTGCACTATTTTTAATACATAATAATTTTACTATTATAAAATAGTGCTGAATAAGAGGATAAATTTTACATAAATAATAGGACAAAATCATAGAGAATGTATACTAAAATATTGACGGTATAAATTTAAAGCGGTACAATATTAGTGTATAGTAGGGGGTGGCTGTCTTATTTTAGCTAGGCGTTTTTATTTGTGTCATTCTGTTATAAGGAGGAAAACGTGAAAAAAATAAAGGTAATGGTCGTTTTTGGTACAAGACCTGAAGCTATCAAGATGGCTCCACTTATTCTTCAATTGAAAAAACAATCAGAAAAATTTGAGACCATGACAGTTGTGACTGCCCAACATCGACAAATGTTAGATCAGGTATTGCAAACCTTTAACATTGAACCAGATATTGATTTGGACATCATGGGAAAAAGTCAAACATTAACGGATATTACAGTAAAAATTTTAAACCAACTGGACAAACTTTTAAAAGAAGTGAAACCTGACATCATTTTGGTACATGGAGATACAGCGACAACATTTGCAACAAGTTTGGCAGCTTTTTATAATCAAGTTCGAATTGGACATGTGGAAGCTGGTTTGAGGACATGGGAAAAGTATTCTCCATTTCCAGAAGAAATGAATCGTCAAATGACAGATGCTGTAACAGATCTTTATTTTGCTCCAACGATGCAAAGTAAAGAAAATCTCATTAAGGAAAATCATGATGAAAAAAACATATTTGTTACAGGGAATACAGCGATTGACGCTTTAAAATTGACTGTTCAAGAGAATTATCATCATGATGTTTTGGAGCAAATACCATCAAATCATCAGCTTATTCTCGTTACCATGCACCGTCGTGAAAATCAAGGAGAACCAATGCGTCGTGTGTTTAGAACCTTGCGGCAAGTGGTCGAAGCGCACGGTGATGTTGAGGTCATTTATCCTGTTCATTTAAGTCCAGCCGTTCAAGAGGTAGCAAAGGAAATTCTTAGCAATCATCCGCAGATTCATCTAATTGAGCCTTTAGATGTTGTGGATTTTCATAATATTGCAGCGAGAAGTTATTTCATTATGTCTGATTCTGGAGGTGTCCAAGAGGAAGCCCCTTCTTTGGGAAAACCGGTGCTGGTATTGCGTGATACGACAGAGAGACCAGAAGGCGTGACTGCTGGGACATTGAAGTTAGTTGGAACAGAAAGTGAGAATATTCGCGAGGCTATGGAGACATTGTTGACAGATGAGACTGTTTATCATCAAATGTCTCAAGCTAGCAATCCGTATGGTGATGGCAGAGCATCTGAGCGAATTGTAGAGGCGATTGCGCATTACTTTGGTTATGCAGCCAGACCAAAAAATTTTGTGATAGGAGAATAAGATGTATCGAAAAAAAGAACTGGAATGGACAATTGCTTTACTAATTATCGTAATTTTAGCAATTGTTGGTTATAGTTTCTATTTTGCGAGTAGTATTTTTTATGTTGAAATTATTTTGATTGTTCTTGCCATCTTGAGTGTATTTGTCTTACCAGATATGTTGCTGACTTGGCTGTTAATTTTTAGCGTTGTATTAGCAACTTTGTTTTTAGTGGCAGGTGTTGTGTATATACCAGCAAATCAGCGTTTCTTATTATTGATTACTTTTCCAGTAGTTCTGAGAATAGCCAAGCAAGTTAATATTCATCGACGAACCTATCTTTCTATTGTCAAAGACTATAGTGAGCAAGCAAAAGAATTGTATGAAAGCCATTTACAGGCGGTTCGAGATGGACGGGAAGAAAGCTTTCAAGCCTTATTAGTCCATTGGGCGCATAATGATTATTTTCAACAAATTTATCCAAAAGAATTTCGTTGGATGTTGGTGCGCCTCTATGCAACTTTAAAGAAATGCATGCAAGAAACAGGAACAGTTTATTATCTTTCAAATGGAAATTTTCTCATTTTATCTTCAGGAGAAGGACAGTCTCTAGTAGAATTATTTCAGCACAGCATACTTGCTAAATTGTTACTGTTGCGTTTTAAAACCAGTAAGAGTGTGCAAGAAGTTCAATACAAATCAGGCTATTTGCTGATTGATTCAGAGAGTTATGAAAAGTTTTCTGATGTTGATGACTTTATGAAAAATCTAGAAAGACAGCTTGAGACAGACATTATTGTAGAATACTAGGAGGGAATCTGTGATCATAACCAATATATTTTTTGGAGTAGCATTGGCAATTAGTATCTTTTTTGCTGTATGCTTTGTTGTGCTGTTTATTTGTTATTTAGTCATTTATAACAGAGTGAATAAAAACTTTAAGGCGGTGAAACATGATTAGTCAGTTGATTATGATTATCACTCTGGTATCCATTTGGTTATCCTTGGTTTGGAGTTTAGTTACTTTGAGTTCAGGTGTTCATTTTTGGCTAAAACATAGCGACTTTAAAGTAGATACTAGTCCTTTAGAGAGCTATCCGATGGTTACAATTGTGGTACCAGCCCATAATGAAGATGTGGTCATTGCGCAAACAACAAGAGCTATTTTGGATATGAATTACCCACATGACAAAGTGGAATTGCTTTTATTTGCGGACAATTGTGAAGATACTACTTATCAAGAAATGTTAAAAGTAAAAGCGATGCCAGAATATGCTACACGAGATATTACCATTACAGACCGGAAGGGGACTGGCGGAAAAGCAGGCGTTTTAAATGATGCTCTGAAAATGGCGAAGGGTGAATATATCTGCGTTTATGATGCAGATGCTATGCCAGAGAAAAATGCTCTTTATTTTCTGGTTAAGAAAGTTCTGGAAGATCCAGAACGCCACGTGGCATCTTTTGGGCGAAATAAGACGCGAAATGCGAATCAAAATTTCTTAACACGTTGTATCAATCAAGAGATTGTCGTGACGCAACGAATTCAGCATGTTGGTATGTGGCATATGTTTAAAATTGGTCGCATTCCTGGCACAAACTTTATTATCAACACTGAATTTGTAAAAAGCATTGGTGGGTGGCGAAATGGCGCCTTGACAGAAGATACGGATATTTCTTTTAAAATTATGCAAAGTGGGAAATTGATTGCTTTGGCTTATAATTCTGAAGCTTTCCAACAAGAACCAGAGACAGTTAAAAGCTATTATATGCAGCGGAAACGTTGGGCTAAAGGAAATTATGAAGTTGTGATTTCAAATTTCAAGCATTTGTTTGACAAGAGCAATTGGCGTGTGAAATTAGAAGTTGCATATTATTCCTGTGTTTTCTTCTGGTTTAATGCAGCAATAATTTTATCAGATATTGTCCTTTTGTCAAATGTGATTGCTATTATTGTTCATCTATTTGTTCCAAGTGTTCATATTCCTTTTACATTTGATTCAAATAATATTTACATTGCGCAATTGATGTTGTTTAATTGGCTTTTGATGATTATGCTATATCTCTTACAAATCAATATCGCTCTAGCCTCCCAATTTGGTCAAGCGACTTCTAAGCAGATTTGGTTAGCTTTGATTTCTTACTTTACTTATTCGCAGCTATTCATCATTGTTTCAATTGATGCTGTAACTTCTGTGACCTTGGACAAACTCTTCCATCGTGACGGAACCAAGTGGGTTAAAACGAAGCGATTTGCAGGATAGGAGGAAACGTGAAAAGAACAAATTTAAGATATGTTTGGTTAGTTGCTATTTTATTGGCAATCATTACTATTTTTACTTATGTTAGATTCAATAGTACAGGTCATTTGAAGAATCAGATTTACCAACAATGGTCAAAAAATTATGTAGTTCAGCAAAAAGACAAGGCCTACGTCAAAACAACGAACGATAAGAAAAAAAATGTTGTGCTGTCTGAATCGCAGGGCTATGGAATGGTGACTGCGGTTGAAGCGGCAAAGCAAGGGTATGCCAGCCAGAAAGATTTTGAACGTTTGTACAATTATTATTTGGCACATCGTATGAAAAATACGCAGCTGATGTCATGGCGACAAACAGTCAAGAATGGTGTCGTTACAGCCGAAACCAATAATGCAACAGATGGCGATCTTTATATTGCGTATGCTCTGATTCAAGCAGCTAAATTATGGCCACAGAAGGCTGCCGTTTATAATGCGCAGGCCAAGGCAATCTTGAAGGATATTTTGACTTATAATTATAACAGTACAACAGGAGTGCTGACGGTTGGAAATTGGGCAACTTCAGACTCAAAATACTATCGTTTAATGCGAACATCAGATGTTCTTCCAGCTCAGTTCCAAGCTTTTTACAAGTTGACAGGTAATAGGCAATGGTTAAATATCAGATCAAACATGCTATCTAAATTGGAAATGATGAGTGCTAAATCAAAAACAGGTCTACTTCCTGATTTCCTTTGGGTGGAAGCAGATACAGTTCGGGCAGCTGAGAAAAAAGCTGTTGCTTCTAAGTATGACGGTGATTATTATTACAATGCTTGTCGCTTGCCATATAATTTAGCGCAAAGTCGGGATAAACAAAGCCAGAATATATTGAATAAAATGATGAATTTCTTTATGAAACAAGAAGTGCTTTATGCTGGTTATACGTTAAAAGGTAAGGCTCTAAATCATTATCAGTCTGCTAGTTTTGGCGCTCCGATTTTCTATGCAGCCAGCCGAAATTCAGCATATCGAAAACTGGTTCAGCAAAATAAATATATTTTTATGCAAGATTTGTCAAAGGAAAATTATTACGAAGCAGCCATGATTACCCTTGTTGCACTAGATGCTTTATAAACTAAATAGAAGTGGACACAAATTGGTATTTCGTAAGAAATTGATTTTGTCGCCCCACCCTATAGGGTTGAGTTGGTGGTATTAGTTAGGGATTACTTAATTACTGCATATTGAGTTTTATTTTAGAAGAAAGTAAACGAGTCTGGGACATTTTTGTCTCAGACTCGTTTTTACTAGTAGAGTATTCTATTCTTCTTTTTTCTTTAAATGGAGCAAGTAGCCACTGACAAGAATGAACATGCTAGCAATAACCAAGCTGCTTTGATTTTCTTTGCTTCCTGTTTGTGGAAGTTGAGCTTTTCGAGTAGCGTTCATGATTTGAGGTTGAGGAGTATAGCGTAGGGTTGTAGCTTGACCAGCCTGAGGTTTTTGATTGATGATTTCAACAACTTCAGTAGAAGGTTTTTGTTCTTTCTCAAGATCTTTCAGTTGAGCTAATTGACTGCCAAAGATAGCATTGGATACCCAACGGTAGAAATGAATCGTGTGAAGACGGTTTGTTGGGTTGCCAGCATAAATAAAGAGTGGTTGTTCTTTGTAGCTACCAGAAATAGCTACAATTTTATTGGCTAACTGTTCATTACCTGGCCACCAACCAGCGATATAATAGTCACTGCCAGCAATCGAAGCTAATGTCTTGAAATTTGCAGGTATCTTAGCAATCCAATTTCCAGAGTTAGAATAGAAAAGATCATTCTTATTGTAACCACTAGTCAACGGATCTTTGTCATCAATGATCGCTTTCATCAAGCCTTCATAATCACCACCATTTTTGAGTTGTTCTGCGTCAAAGCCGTCAACCACACCGAGTTCTTCAAGGCGTTGCATAGCAGTTCCACCAACTACAATGGTTGGTTTCAGACCAAGGAGAGACTTGTCAAAGTTGTCACTTTCTAAAACAATCACATCAGCTTCTTCAGGGGTATTGACAATGTCAAATCCTAAATTCTTCAAAGCAAGAGCGGTATGAGCAGGAGTATCCACACCAGCCCAATAGTATTGATGAGGCGGTGCATAAACTTTTAGAGCTTTTAAGGTTTGCCCTTGAGGAGTTTTATAAAGGTCATCTCCATAGATTGCATAGTTTTTCAGCAGGTTGGCAAAAGTAGGTGTATCCACGATGTAGCCATCGTCTGTCAAATAAACTTTCTTACCGTCTCGGATTGCACGATTGACAGCGCGAACGGCACTTTCTGAAGTATTGGCAATGACATAATATGGTGCTTTGTGGTCAATTTCGCTAGTCCGAGTAGCACGAAGAGCAGTTACTTCACCGAGTTTACCGTCAAAGAGTTTTTCTTTAAAGATTGCTACTGCTTTGAATCCTCTCATATCTGGGAAATTAACCAGCAATTCTGCATACATAGCGGCCCAAGCAGATTCGTTGGAGCCCTTGTAGAGGATATGGTTGGCATAGCCACGTTTAGCTTGTGCCATGTCAACAACCAAATCCCCCTTCTTATAACCGCCAGTGTCTTCCTTCAATTCTTGAACGACAACGCCGTTTCTCTTGAAGTATTCAATCATATTATAGGCCTGTTGGGAGTCATTGCTCTTATCAAGTCCCATTGGAATCACATAATAATCGGGGAAGAATTTCTTTTGTCCATGTTTGATACGACCGACTACTTTACCGTCTGGTCCAACTAATTCATTTTCAGCTTTTGGATCTTCAACCTTGTTGATGCCACGGAGATAGAAGTTGAGGCGCATTTCCATGAGTTTATCAGGATTTTGAGATAAGTAGTCAATTCCTCCCAAAACAGCATGGAAACCAGCCTTGTAAGATTCTTGATTTCCTTGAGGGATTTCAATAGTGTGTCCTAGAATGCCATGATACATGCCATAAACACCAGTATAACCAGAAAAAGAGTCGTCCCAACCGTCGCCCCAGTCTAACTTCGGAATGATGTAGTGATCATAGTTAGAATTGGCAACACCAGCACGTCCCATGTGATGAGCATTTTCTAGCATGAGGTCTGCCAAAAGGTCATATTCAAAGTTTGGATCGTGCGGTGGAGTAGCTGGCTCAATCAGGAAGTCCTTGACAAAGCCGTGGATGTCGTAAAGTGCAATTGGATTCCATTTGTTGATGAGTCCAGCAACAGTCCGGGTTTCTGGGTTGGCCTGATAGCTAGTATCGCGGTTTGGATCGATTCCGTTAGCTAGGGCACGGGTATTGGCAACATCTCCGTCAGGATTTTCAGTAAAGTCAAAGAGGAAAATGAATTTCTTGAGGAGTTCTTTGACACTGAGTGTGACAGTCTTAGCATTGCCATTGGCATCGGTGGTTTGGAAAGAAATTTGATCTTTGGTCGCAAAAGTATTGAAGAGTCCAGTGATGATGTCGATAGCAGGTTGTTCATCGGCGTGGGTATTGTTGATAAGGACTGGCAGTTTATAGTCCAGTGTGCCATTTTTCAGAGCTGCTAACATTTCATCTGGTTTAGTGAGAGCGAGTCGATTGGTTGTATTGAGATAGTCGTCAATGCTCTTTTGATCGGAACTGATGATACCAAGTTTAACATCGCGTCCTTGAGCGCTTTTACCAGTCGTTTCGATTTTGACAAGACGATCCGTTTTAGCATCCTGCCGGCTCTTTTCGATAGCTGCCAGCATTTCATCATGGGTATGGAAGTTTTCATACGGTCGGAAAACAAGTGTTTTTCGAATCGTCAGACCGGATTTTTCGTTTGTTCCAACGAGCTCATGATTTCCTATGAATTGTCGATAGGTTCTGCGGATATTGTTTGGTGTCCGAAGACTTAAGTCATTTCCAAATAATTCATTGAATTTGAGAGAAAGTTTGAGGTCAGAGCCATTAGTCGTTTCCTCAATGGTGACAAAGGAATCTCCTGAAAAATCTCCCTTCTTCATGTTCCAAGTTTTCCATTCAGTGATTGGCTTATTATCTAATTTCCAAGTCACCTTGCCAGCAGCGGCTCCTTGTTCCTGTACAGTCTCAGTAATGGTAGCTTTTTCAGACATATGGACTGTACTATCAGCTAATTGAACCTTCTTTTCTTCTGTTCCAGCTGCTCGTGTTTCTGGTTTTGCAGGTGTTGCAGGAGTCACTGTTTCGGATTCGTTTGTAGTAGAAGTCGAACTGTCTATTGAAGGAGCGCTTTCTGATTTTTGTGCTTCTTCTTGATTGGTTGTTGTGGGAAGCTGAACTTCAGCTGGTGAAGAATCTGGCGTTGCTGTCGCTTCTGTTGCGTTTGTTTTCGCACTTGACTTTTCGGCAGGGACTACCGTTTCTGTCTTGTTAGTAATAGGCTGTGTCTCCGTGCCATCTTGCGTATCTGCAGCAGCATTTCCTTGCGTTAAAACTGCAACAAGAACGGCAGCTGACAAGCTGAGAACATTTGTGTACAATCGTTTCTTATATGAATTTTTCATAAGAAACCTCCTTTATGAAATTGAGGGCAGCAAAAAATAACGAAAATAGCTCTTAGTTATTCTCTGTTATTTTTCTCCCCTTATTTATTTGAAGTATACAAAGATAGTATACCAGAAAGTGTAAACGGTTTCAATCAAAAGTGTAGACAAAAAATAGAAATATATCAAAATAAATAGATATGTAATGAATTTTGGTGGGAATTGAATGGCAGAAAATCCCAAAGCACACACTAAAGACTATCAACGAATAAACTTCACCTCGAAAGTCTGACAATGTTCTAACGAAGAAGGTTAGAGGTAAGACTTTTGCAACTGAAATATTCTTTAATCCCTAGAGAAAGGAAACCTTTTAAGACAAGTTGTTAAAGGTAAGATATTTTGAAAAGAATGAAGAAAAAGTAGGTTGTTTTTGTATCGATTTCTGGGAATGAGTAGGAAATTTGACGATGAGGAAATTGTCTTAAAAGTGGTATAATATCATATATATTAAAGATTTTAGGAAGGTTGAATATCATGAGAAATTCACTATGTGAAAAAATAGTATGGTATGACTCTCGGTTTTAGAGTTGACAGCAATCAATAAAGGAGTAATAGTGAAGCGGCGTAAATAAATTAGAATTTGTGGGAGGAATCATAGTGAATGAATTTAACGAATATATACGTGAATGTTTTTCTACAGTTGGTGATATTGCCATAAAATCCATGATGGGCGGATACCTTGTATATTTTAATGGTAAGCTGATAGGTGACATTTGTAATAATGAACTGTTTTTAAAGAGAACGCCGACATCGGACAGACTTCTTGCAGATTCAGAACTGCGTTATCCGTATGAAGGATCAAAGACCCTGATGCACGTATTCGACAAATTTGAGAATGCGAATTTGATTGTAGGATTACTGGGAGGAATGTATACGGAACTGCCCGAGAAGAAACCTAAGAAAGCCAAATGAGATTGACAAACTTCAGTTTGTTGAAATTAAATAATTAAATAAAAACAATAATATAGCAAATTACAAAACAGTAAATCAAAATAGGTTTGCTGTTTTTTTGTTGCTCAATTTTCAAAAAATCATCCATAAACATAAAAAGGTACTTGACAAAATGCTTTAGGGCAGAGCACATCAGTTTTCAGTCAAGTTGTCCGACCCTCAGACGAAGCAAACCAGTTTTCAGTCAGCCCGTCTGAGTCTCGGATGAAGTAAACGAGTTTTTAGGTGGCCCGTCTGAGCCTCGGACGAAGCGAACCAGTTTTCAGTCAGACTGTCCGACCCTCAGACGAAGTAAACGAGTTTTCGTTCAGTCCGTTGACCGAGATGACGAGCTTATCTTCGCCGAGTATCACGACAAGGCTAACCAGCTTTTGAAGAAGGCCAGCAGGCAACCAAGATTTTGATTGACCAGATTGAGGGGCATCATCAAGAAGAAAAACAACAAGTGCTGGATTGTAGTGTTCATTGGAAAGAATCAACAATCAATTGATAACGATTAGGCAGAGCTTAAGGGATAAAAGTCGTATTTTTCTCTTTCGGTTTATGCAAATTTCCTTTACTTATGCTACAATAGGGAAAAGCATGTTGATTGGAGTAAAAAATGAAAGCAATTATTACGGTTGTTGGCAAGGATAGAACGGGGATTGTGGCAGGAGTGTCTAGCAAAATTGCAGAACTTGGTTTGAATATTGATGATATATCACAGACTGTTTTAGATGAATTTTTCACTATGATGGCGGTTGTTTCTAGTGAAGAAAAGAAAGATTTTACAGAATTGCGCAATGAATTTGAATCCTTTGGCAATACACTCAATGTTAAAATTAACATTCAAAGTGCAGCGATTTTTGACGCTATGTACAATATCTAATAGAGGTGAAAAATGGATATAAAGCAAGTTACTGAAACCATTTCCATGATTGAGGAGCAAAATTTTGATATTCGGACGATTACCATGGGGATTTCACTTCTCGACTGTATTGATACGGATATTGAGCGAGCAGCAGAAAAAATTTATCAAAAGATCACAAGGAAAGCTAAAAATTTGGTGGCAGTTGGTGATGAAATAGCTGCGGAGCTGGGTATTCCCATCGTGAACAAACGTGTATCGGTGACCCCGATTTCCTTGATTGGTGCTGCGACAGATAGTGATAACTATGTGCTTCTAGCAAAAGCGCTGGATCGAGCAGCAAAAGAAATCGGTGTTGATTTTATCGGTGGTTTTTCTGCACTGGTGCAAAAGGGCTATCAAAAAGGGGACGAAATCCTCATCCGCTCCATTCCGCGAGCTTTAGCGGAGACTGATAAGGTTTGCTCATCTGTTAATATTGGATCCACCAAGTCAGGAATCAATATGACAGCAGTTGCAGATATGGGACGTGTCATCAAGGAAACTGCAGAACTTTCTGACATGGGGGCAGCGAAATTAGTTGTTTTTGCCAATGCGGTCGAGGATAATCCTTTTATGGCAGGTGCTTTTCATGGCGTTGGCGAAGCTGATGTCGTCATCAATGTAGGCGTTTCTGGTCCTGGTGTCGTCAAACGTGCCCTTGAAAAAGTTCGTGGCGAAAGTTTTGATGTAGTGGCGGAAACAGTCAAGAAAACAGCCTTTAAAATCACTCGGATCGGTCAGCTTGTCGGACAGATGGCTAGTGAGCGGCTGGGTGTTAAATTCGGGATTGTTGATTTAAGCTTGGCGCCAACACCTGCTGTCGGCGACTCTGTTGCCCGTGTTCTGGAAGAAATGGGCTTGGAAACAGTCGGTACGCATGGCACAACGGCAGCCTTGGCTCTACTCAATGACCAAGTGAAAAAAGGCGGTGTTATGGCTTGTAATCAAGTTGGCGGTTTATCTGGTGCTTTCATTCCAGTTTCAGAAGACGAAGGTATGATTGCAGCGGTTCAAAACGGATCTCTCAATTTAGAAAAATTAGAGGCCATGACCGCGATCTGCTCGGTTGGATTGGATATGATTGCCATTCCGGCTGACACGCCTTCTGAAACGATTGCAGCTATGATTGCAGACGAAGCCGCTATTGGGGTTATCAATCAGAAAACAACAGCGGTACGGATAATTCCTAAAGGAAAAGAAGGCGACGTGATTGAGTTTGGCGGTCTTTTAGGGACTGCGCCAGTGATGAGAGTCAATAAAGCTTCATCAGCTGATTTTATTGCGCGTGGTGGACAAATTCCAGCACCGATTCATAGTTTTAAAAATTAAAATGAGAGTGGGACAGAAATCAGTAGTTTCGTAGAAACTTGATTTCTGTCCCACCTCCGCACGGTTAAGTAGGGCTGTAAAAGTTGATTTATCAACGTATTAGGGTCCACTCAGCCACTGCGTCTTATAATTATGACTATATAAGCAAAGGAAGCTGAGCACTTTTGTCCCAGCTTCTTCTTTTGAAAAGGGGGATTGAAATGGCAAAAACGAAATTATACATTATTCGTCATGGAAAAACGATGTTTAATACAATTGGTCGGGCACAAGGTTGGAGTGATACGCCACTTACAGCTGAAGGGGAACGTGGCATTCATGAATTAGGAATTGGTCTGCGAGAATCAGGACTTACATTTACAAGGGCTTTTTCTAGCGATTCTGGGCGGACGATTCAGACCATGGGGATTGTCCTTGAAGAGCTCGGCTTAACCGGCAAAATTCCTTATACCTTTGACAAACGGATTCGTGAATGGTGTTTTGGCAGTTTTGACGGTGCTTATGGTGGCGATCTGTTTCATGGTGTGATCCCACGAGTGCTGGATGTAGAAGACTATAAGAAACTAACCTTGCAGGAATTGGCAGACGGTCTAGTCGAAGTGGATACAGCTGGCTGGGCAGAGCCTTGGGAAAAGCTGAGTGGACGTATTTTAGAAGGTTTTACAGCCATTGCAAAAGATGTAGAGGCTTCTGGCGGGGGCAATGCTCTTGTCGTCAGCCACAGTATGACAATCGGTGCCTTTGCTTGTTTGATTGATCCGTCTATTATTTTAAATCCTGGCGTACAAAATGGCAGTGTAACGGTCGTGGAGTATGAAAATGGGAAATTCACCATTCAAGCGTTAGGAGACATGTCTTATCGCCAAGTAGGTGCTAAGATATTGGAAGAATAGAAATAATCGCAAAAACAGAAATGTGAGAAAAGTTATTTTTTACAAATGGTGACTTGTGTCTTACTCCCGATTTTTCTTTCATTCTCAAATGCTTCTCTGCAAAAAAATGATATAATATAGTAAGAAAAACGGAGGTAAAATATGGCAAAAACAAGATTATACATTGTTCGCCATGGGAAAACCATGTTTAATACCATCGGTCGGGCGCAAGGCTGGTCTGATACGCCTTTGACTGCTGTGGGGGAACGTGGAATTCGTGAGCTAGGAATTGGACTTCGCGAGTCGGGGCTGCAATTTGCAAAAGCTTTTTCTAGCGATAGCGGGCGGACGATTCAAACCATGGGAATTATGCTAGAGGAACTCGGATTAACCGGACGCATTCCTTATCGCACAGACAAACGACTTCGCGAATGGTGTTTTGGTAGTTTCGATGGAGCTTACGACGGTGAGCTGTTTATGGGAGTGATGCCCCGTGTTTTCAATGTAGAGCATGTTCATCAATTGAGTTATCCTGAGTTGGCTGAGGGTCTGGTAGAGGTTGATACAGCTGGTTGGGCTGAGAGCTGGGAAAAATTGAGCAGCCGCATTTGGGCAGGATTTTCAGATATTGCCAAAGAAATCGAAGCTGCTGGTGGTGGCAATGCACTGATTGTTAGCCACGGTATGACCATTGGAACATTTGTGTACCTCATTGACCAAACAAGACCGCATGGTTTAGACAATGGTAGTGTGACCGTCATTGAATACGAGAATGGTCAGTTTACAGTTGACTGCATCGGAGATATGTCTTACCGCACTGTTGGCAAAAAATATTTGGATGACGGTGAGCAAGAGTAGTTTTTAGTAGTGCAATTCGTGTGAATTTGCTGCGGTTTTATTTAACATTGAGGAAAGCTTAAGATTTATAACATCTTCTATAAGATATTTTGTAGGTCCTCGGACCGATTTTTAGCACTCTTGCAAAAAGAGTGCTAATTTTTTGAGTTTTTGTCTTGACTTTGGTGTGGAAGAGTGTATAATAGAATCATGAGTTAGCACTCGGGTGTGTAGAGTGCTAAACAAAAAATCTCATATTCCAGCTCAAAGCTGAAAGGGGTGATGTCATGGTAACGGAACGTCAGAATGAGATTTTAAACTTGATCATTGACATCTTTACAAAGACCCATGAGCCAGTCGGCTCCAAATCCCTACAAGAATCAATCCAGTCTAGCAGCGCGACGATTCGTAATGACATGGCTGTTCTTGAAAAACAAGGTCTTTTAGAAAAAGCACATACATCAAGCGGGCGCAAACCCAGTGTGGCAGGTTTTCAATACTTTGTCAAACATTCCCTTTCCTTTGATCGTCTTGCTGAAAATGAACTCTACGAAGTAATTAAGGCATTTGACCATGAATTCTTCAAATTAGAGGATGTTCTTCAACAGGCAGCAGACGTTCTTTCAACGCTAAGTGGATGTACGGTGGTAGCACTTGATGTAGAACCAAGTCAACAACGCTTGACGGCTTTTGACATTGTGATTCTCAGCCAGCATACAGCTTTAGCAGTCTTTACTTTGGATGAGTCCAATACGATTACCAGTCAATTCATGATTCCCCGTAATTTCTTGCGAGCTGATTTGATTCAGCTGAAGGAATTGATACAAGAGCGTTTCTTAGGACAGACAGTTCTTGATATTCACTATAAGATTCGGACAGAGATTCCGCAGATTATTCAGCGTTATTTTACAACGACTGATAATGTTATGGATCTTTTTGAGCATATTTTTAGTGATATTTTCAAAGAAAATGTCATTGTATCTGGTAAGGTGAAATTGCTGAATTTTTCAGATCTAAAGAGTTATCAATTCTTTGATCAACCGCAAAAAGTGGCTTTTGAAATTCGAGATAGTTTAGCTGAAGATCAAATGCAGACGGTGCGCGTGGCAGACAGCAGAGAAAGCAGTCTGGCGAATTTGACGCTCATCTCTAGCAAATTTCTCATTCCTTACCGAGGATTTGGCATGCTAGCGGTCATTGGACCAGTCAATTTAGATTATCAGCGAGTTGTCAGTCAACTCAATGTTGTCAATCGCGTTTTAACGATGAAGCTCACAGATTTTTATAGATATCTGAGTAGCAATCATTATGAAGTGCATTAAGGCGACAGAGCTGATAGTTATAGATAGAAAAATACTTAAAATACCATAAGGAGGTGCCTAGTGGCAGAAGAAAAACAGCAAGAAGAAGCAAAAAAAGAGGACGTTTCGGTAGAAGAAATGTCTGAAGAAACAACAGAGGTAGCTCCTGAGAAGTCCGAATTGGACTTGGCGAATGAGCGCGCAGACGAATTTGAAAACAAATATCTTCGTGCAGCTGCTGAAATGCAAAATATTCAGCGCCGAGCAAATGAAGAACGTCAACAATTGCAGAAATATCGTAGCCAAGACTTAGGGAAAGCAATCCTTCCTTCGTTGGACAACTTAGAACGCGCCTTGGCTGTTGAGGGATTGACTGAGGATGTCAAAAAAGGCTTGGAAATGGTTCAAGAAAGCTTGATTGCCGCTCTTAAAGATGAAGGAATTGAAGAAGTTCCGACAGACGGTGAGTTTGATCACAACTTCCATATGGCTATTCAGACGGTGCCGGCAGATGATGATCACCCAGCTGGAAGCATCGCACAAGTCTTCCAAAAGGGCTACAAACTCCATGAACGTCTCCTAAGACCAGCTATGGTAGTAGTAGCAGAATAAAAAATCTCGTCCGAAACGACGGTAAACTATGAAGAAAGAAAATATATTTTCGCTCTACTAAACCGTGAGCGAAGTGAACAATTGGCGACACTCTTCACCGTGGTGCTCTCTGCGCAAATTTTAATAAAGAGATTGGCTTAGCTAGGCTCTGATGGCGTCGCCACTTAAGAAGAGTATCAAAAAAGAAATTCTAAATAAAGAGGAAAAAATAATGAGCAAAATTATTGGTATTGACTTAGGTACAACAAATTCAGCAGTTGCAGTTCTTGAAGGAACTGAAAGCAAAATTATCGCAAATCCAGAAGGTAACCGTACAACACCGTCTGTTGTGTCTTTCAAAAACGGTGAAATCATCGTTGGTGACGCAGCAAAACGTCAAGCAGTGACAAACCCTGATACGATTATCTCCATTAAATCAAAAATGGGAACTTCTGAAAAAGTTTCAGCAAATGGAAAAGAATATACTCCACAAGAAATCTCAGCTATGATTCTTCAATACTTGAAAGGCTATGCTGAAGATTACCTTGGTGAGAAAGTAACCAAAGCAGTTATCACAGTTCCTGCTTACTTCAACGATGCGCAACGTCAAGCAACTAAAGATGCTGGTAAAATTGCTGGTCTTGAAGTAGAACGGATTGTCAACGAACCAACAGCAGCAGCCCTTGCTTATGGTTTGGACAAGACAGATAAAGAAGAAAAAATCCTTGTATTTGACCTTGGTGGTGGTACATTTGACGTGTCAATCCTTGAATTGGGTGATGGTGTCTTCGACGTATTAGCAACTGCAGGGGACAACAAACTCGGTGGTGACGACTTTGACCAAAAGATTATTGACCATATGGTAGCTGAGTTCAAGAAAGAAAATGGTATTGACTTGTCAACTGACAAGATGGCTCTTCAACGTTTGAAAGATGCGGCTGAAAAAGCTAAGAAAGACCTTTCTGGTGTAACTTCTACTCAAATCAGCTTGCCATTCATCACTGCGGGAGAAGCTGGACCTCTCCACTTAGAAATGACCTTGACACGTGCGAAATTTGATGACTTGACTCGTGAGCTTGTGGATCGCACAAAAGAACCTGTTCGTCGTGCATTGTCTGACGCTGGTCTTAGCTTGTCAGAAATTGATGAAGTTATTCTTGTTGGTGGTTCAACACGTATCCCAGCCGTTGTGGAAGCAGTAAAAGCTGAAACTGGTAAAGAACCAAACAAATCTGTAAACCCTGACGAAGTGGTTGCTATGGGTGCTGCTATCCAAGGTGGTGTGATTACTGGTGATGTTAAAGACGTTGTCCTTTTGGACGTAACACCGTTGTCACTTGGTATCGAAACTATGGGTGGTGTATTTACAAAACTTATTGACCGCAACACAACTATCCCAACTTCTAAATCACAAGTCTTCTCAACAGCTGCAGATAACCAACCAGCTGTGGATATCCATGTTCTTCAAGGTGAACGCCCAATGGCAGCAGATAACAAGACACTTGGACGTTTCCAATTGACAGACATTCCTGCTGCACCTCGTGGTATCCCTCAAATTGAAGTAACATTTGATATTGACAAAAACGGTATCGTGTCTGTTAAGGCTAAAGACCTTGGTACGCAAAAAGAACAACATATCGTTATCCAATCGAACTCAGGTTTGACAGATGAAGAAATTGACCGCATGATGAAAGATGCAGAAGCAAACGCCGAAGCAGATAAAAAACGTAAAGAAGAAGTAGATCTTCGCAACGAAGTAGATCAAGCTATCTTTGCGACTGAAAAGACTATCAAAGAAACAGAAGGCAAAGGCTTTGATGCAGAACGTGACGCTGCTCAAGTTGCTCTTGATGAATTGAAAAAAGCCCAAGACAACAACAACTTGGATGACATGAAATCAAAACTTGAAACACTCAATGAAAAAGCGCAAGCTCTCGCTGTGAAACTTTACGAACAAGCAGCTGCAGCCCAACAAGCTCAAGCAGGAGCGGAAGGAGCCAGTCAAACAAATACAGGCGACAACAAAGGTGATGATGTCGTAGACGGTGAGTTTACTGAGAAATAAGACGCCAAAGCAAAATGGCTACTCGAAGCAGTTCATCTGCTAACGCTTGCCACTATAAGGCGGTCGAGCTAGGCGGCTTACTAGCTCGAAAACAAAGAAAAAATCGTCTTTGTCTTCTCCCGTCGTAACGATGAGGAGTGCCTCAGGAAAATCCTAAAACCTCCTTTGTCACATCTTGGAAAGAACGATTGCGGATTATAATTTAGTGCTTGCTCAATCTTACTTGTAGCCGATTTGTAACAGATAAATTCAGGGGTTGATAAACCAACCTCTGTTTTTGGATAAAGAGGAACTGAACCCGACATAAATATTGGTTCGTTTCGTAACAATAACAGAAAGGAACAAAGAGTGTTCATGGAATTGAACACGAGCGGAAAGCTCGGAAATTAGATAAACCTCTTAAGAAATCAGGATTTCTTGTCGGTTTCCTAAATTTCAGTCGCTTTCTGTTCGCTCTTAGTATCTTATATGAACAATACAGAATTTTACGACCGTTTAGGCGTTTCTAGAAATGCATCTCAGGATGAGATTAAGAAAGCCTATCGGAAATTATCAAAAAAATATCATCCAGACATCAATAAAGAACCGGGTGCTGAAGAGAAATACAAAGAAGTCCAAGAAGCTTATGAAACCTTGAGTGATGAGCAAAAACGGGCAGCCTATGATCAATATGGTGCTGCGGGAGCTAACGGAGGCTTCGGTGGCGGAGCTGGCGGTTTCGGAGGCTTTGACGGTTCTAGCTTTGGTGGCTTTGAAGATATTTTCTCTAGCTTCTTTGGTGGAGGTGGTGCAAGTCGCAATCCCAACGCACCTCGTCAAGGAGATGACCTTCAATATCGGGTCAACCTTAAGTTTGAAGAAGCGATTTTTGGTACAGATAAAGAAATTAAATACAATCGTGAGGCGACCTGCCATACTTGTCACGGTTCGGGTGCGAAACCAGGAACTAGTCCAATAACTTGTAGTCGTTGTCACGGATCTGGTGTCATCAATGTGGACACGCAAACTCCACTTGGCATGATGCGTCGTCAAGTCACTTGTGATGTCTGCCATGGGCGCGGACAAGAAATCAAAGACCCTTGTCAAACCTGCCATGGGACAGGGCATGAAAAACAAGCCCATAGTGTTCATGTGAAAATCCCTGCAGGTGTTGAAACTGGTCAACAAGTTCGTTTGTCTGGTCAAGGTGAGGCTGGTTTCAATGGTGGACCGTACGGAGATCTATATGTTGTCGTTCAGGTGGAGTCAAGTGATAAATTTGAGCGGGATGGCTCGACCATTTATTACAAACTGAACCTCAACTTTGTTCAAGCAGCCTTAGGTGATAGCGTTGAAATTCCGACTGTTCACGGAAATGTGGAATTAACTATTCCAGAAGGGACGCAGACAGGCAAACGATTCCGTCTGCGGGGCAAAGGAGCTCCGAGCCTACGCGGTGGCAGTATGGGAGACCAATATGTCACGGTCAACGTTGTGACACCGACAGGACTTAATGACAAACAAAAAGCAGCCTTGAAAGATTTCGCTGCTGCTGGAAATATAACCGTTACTCCTAAAAAGAAAGGCTTCTTTGATAAAATGAAAGATGCCTTTGAAGGAGAATAAAATAAATGGGGATCAGTTTTTCTGTTCTCCATTTTTTGTAATGATATGCTGTATTCCCATATCTAATCCTTTTAAAATCTGTGGAATGAAGGTTGGAAATACCCTGTGGTTTTCTAATTCTTGAATAGGAATCCAGTGAACTGTTTCGTCCTCTATTTGACTTTGGAATTGTTTCCCTTTTGGTTTCATAAGATAGTATAGGCAAATTTCATGGCAATCTAACCCTCTTAAGACACCGTTTGAATTTGAAAAGAAATTTTCATGAAGACAGACCAAGCGGTCAATTTCATATTGCTGTCCAGTTTCTTCTATAACCTCTCGAAGAACAGCTTCTTCGGTTGTTTCGCCAAATTGAACAGCTCCACCAACGGAGTAATGATAGTCTTCGGAAGGACTGCTCATGAAGCAAATAGCTCCCTCTTCAATAATGATAGCGGCTGATCGATAGCGAAAGCGTTGATGCCCATTTGTGTAACTAATATCTTCTGCCATTTGGTTCCTCCTTAGCTAAAGCTAATTAAGTGTATAGTCTTTCGTCAGTCTTGTCAAGTCCAATCTGTACCCGGACAGTTTTGTTTTTACAGTCTTGCGAGGGGCTTTTTTTCTTGTTACAATAAACACATGACACGATATAAAGCGATTATTTCTTATGACGGTCATGATTTTGCTGGTTTTCAGCGGCAACCTCATGCTCGCAGCGTCCAAGAAGAGATTGAAAAGACTTTAACCAAAATCAACAGGGGAGAACTGGTAATCATTCATGGGGCTGGACGCACCGACAGCGGTGTTCATGCTTTGGGGCAGGTTATTCATTTTGATTTGCCGCAAAAAAGAGATGAAGAAAAGTTGCGTTTTGCGCTTGATACGCAAACACCGGAGGACATTGATTTTATCAGTGTAGAAGAGGTGGATGAGGATTTTCATTCCAGATATTGGAAGCACAGCAAGACCTATGAATTTATAGTAGATATTGGGCGCCCTAAAAATCCCATGATGCGCCATTATGCAACCCATTATCCTTATCCGCTTGATCTGAGTTTGATTGAAGCAGCTATTGCAAAGTTAGAAGGAACCCACGATTTTACAGGTTTCACAGCTTCAGGGACTAGTGTGGAAAATAAAGTTCGGACGATTACAGAAGCACGCTTAGACTTTGATGAGAAACGCAACTTTCTGATGTTTACTTTTTCTGGCAATGGATTTTTATATAAGCAAATCCGCAATATGGTCGGAACGTTGCTGAAGATCGGCAACGGTCGAATGCCAGTTGAGCAGATTGATAGAATTTTAACAGAGAAAGATCGTCATTTGGCTGGGCCGACTGCAGCACCAAACGGACTTTATCTAAAGGAGATACGATATGAAGAATAACTTTATTTTAGCTATATCAGGAAATGATATTTTTAGTGGTGGCGGACTGCATGCTGATTTAGCAACCTACACGGTCAACCAACTGCATGGTTTTGTGGCGGTGACTTGCTTGACCGCTATGACAGAGCAAGGTTTTGAGGTTATTCCTGTAGACACGACCGTCTTTGCTCAGCAGCTCAATTCTCTTAAGGATGTACCTTTCTCAGCCATTAAATTGGGGCTTCTGCCCAATGTAGAAGTGGCAGATTTGGTTTTAGATTTTGTGAAAGCTCATGCAGAAACTCCTGTTGTGTTAGACCCTGTCTTAGTTTGCAAGGAAACCCATGATGTGGAGGTTTCGGCACTTCGAGATGAGCTCATCAAGTTTTTTCCTTATACAAACATTATCACGCCTAATTTACCAGAAGCTGAACTCTTGGCTCAAAAAGAGTTGCGAACATTGGAGGATGTCAAAGAAGCGGCTAGACATCTCTATTCTTTGGGGGCTAAATCCGTTGTTATCAAAGGAGGAAATCGCTTAGATATTCAAAAAGCAATTGATGTTTACTATGACGGAAAACAATTTAAAATTTTGGAATCGCCTGTTTTAGACAAAAATAATACCGGAGCGGGTTGCACCTTTGCTTCCAGTATTGCCAGTCAGTTATTACTGGGAAAATCAACTTTTGAAGCAGTTCAAATTTCAAAAGAATTTGTTTACCGAGCTATCCAACATTCAGACCAATATGGAGTTGTTCAATATGAAAAAGAATCAGACGCATAAACTTGTCCTTTTATCTATGATTGCTGCTTTGACAGTTGTTTTGGGATATTATTTAAAAATTCCAACCCCAACAGGAATTTTAACTTTTCTTGACGCAGGAATTTTCTTTACCGCCTTTTATTTTGGCAGAAAAGAAGGAGCAATTGTTGGCGGTTTAGCCGGATTTCTTATTGATTTGATTTCGGGTTATCCACAGTGGATGTTTTTTAGCTTGCTCTTTCATGGTTTGCAAGGCTATTTTGCTGGTTTTAAAGGGAAAAGTCGCTATCTCGGTTTGGTGTTGGCTACGCTTGTTATGGTAGGAGGTTATGCTCTCGCTTCCACGATTATGCATGGTTGGGGATCAGCTTTTCCAGAAATATTTCCCAACTTTTGCCAAAATACCTTGGGAATGATTGCCGGAGCTATCTTGAATAAATTGTTGGCAGATGTTTTGAAAAAATAAAGTAAATAAGGGGCGCTGTGCCCTTTTTACTTTTAAGAATTTCAGTTTGTAAAAGCAATAAAAATCATTTATAATACAATTAAAACGAGGTGAGATCATGAATTTACAAAAACTTGGAGAACAAACACAAATCATTTTAACAGATGTTTTAGAAAAATCAGCTCTTTCTTCCGGTGATATTTTTGTACTGGGCTTGTCTTCCAGTGAGGTGATTGGAGGACATATTGGAAAAAATTCCAGCCAAGAAGTGGGAGAAGTTATTGTAAAAACTATGCTGGAGTTGTTATCCGAGCGTGGTCTTTACTTAGCTGTTCAAGGATGCGAACATGTGAATCGCGCTTTGGTTGTGGAGAAAGAATTGGCGCAAAAACGAAACCTAGAAATTGTCAACGTCCTACCGACTCTGCATGCCGGTGGAAGCGGTCAATTGGCTGCATTTAAATATATGAATAATCCAGTTGAAGTGGAATTTATTACGGCTCAAGCAGGGATGGATATCGGAGATACAGCAATTGGTATGCATATTAAGCACGTCCAAATTCCAGTACGACCAATTTTACGAGAACTAGGAGAAGCGCATGTGACTGCGCTTGCCAGTCGTCCGAAGCTAATTGGTGGAGCGCGAGCTGCTTACCAAAAAGATAAAATTCGGAAAGCATAAAGAGCAAAATCAGCAAATGGACGGAAAAATCGTTAAATTTTTCATTAGAAAATTTGTGAAATAACGTGTATTTATGGTATAATTGATTGTATTCAATAAATTTTAAGGAGAAATGACAGAATGTCTGTATCATTTGAAAGCAAAGAAACAAATCGCGGAGTTTTGACATTTACAATTAGTCAAGAACAAATCAAGCCAGAATTGGATCGCGTGTTTAACTCAGTTAAGAAAACTCTGAATGTGCCAGGTTTCCGTAAAGGTCATCTTCCTCGTCCGGTGTTTAACCAAAAATTTGGGGAAGAAGCTCTTTACCAAGACACACTGAACGCCCTTCTCCCAGCTGCTTATGAAGCTGCAGTTAAAGAAGCAGAAATTGAAGTTGTTGCCCAACCACAATTTGATGTGGCGTCTATGGAAAAAGGTCAAGATTGGACCATTACTGCGGAAGTGGTTACAAAACCTGAAGTAAAATTAGGTGAATATAAAAATTTAGAAGTGTCTGTTGATGTCTCTAAAGAAGTATCTGACGCAGATGTAGACGCAAGAATTGAACGTGAGCGCAACAATTTAGCAGAGCTTGTATTGAAAGAAGACAAGGCTGCTAATGGCGACACAGTTGTGATTGACTTTGTTGGAACAGTTGACGGTGTTGAATTTGATGGTGGTAAAGGAGATAACTTCTCACTTGAACTTGGAAGCGGTCAATTCATTCCAGGTTTTGAGGATCAATTAGTTGGACATGCTGCTGGTGAAACGGTAGAAGTAAACGTGACATTCCCAGAAGACTATCAAGCAACAGACCTTGCAGGTAAAGATGCTAAATTTGTGACTACGATTCACGAAGTCAAAGAAAAAGAAGTTCCAGAACTAGATGATGAACTAGCGAAAGACATTGATGAAGATGTTGAAACACTTGACGAATTAAAAGAAAAATACCGCAAAGAATTAGCTGAATCAAAAGAAATTGCTTTTGATGACGCAGTCGAATCTGCAGCGCTTGATCTTGCAGTAGAAAATGCAGAAATCGTTGAGTTACCAGAAGAAATGGTTCACGAAGAAGTTCACCGCTCTGTAAATGAATTCCTTGGAAACATGCAACGTCAAGGTATTTCACCAGATATGTACTTCCAAATTACTGGTACAACGCAAGAAGATCTTCACAAACAACATGAAGCTGACGCTGAAAAACGTACTAAGACAAACCTTGTGATTGAAGCTGTTGCGAAAGCAGAAGGATTTGAAGCAAGTGATGAAGATATTGAAGCAGAAATTGCTTCTCTTGCCGCTGATTACAATATGGAAGTAGAACGCGTTCGTCAACTTCTTTCAGCAGATATGTTGAAACATGATATTGTGATTAAAAAAGCCGTTGAATTGATTACAAGTACTGCAAAAGTAAAATAATCGAGCGATAACATAAGGCAAGTTCAGTCAGAGAATTGGCTGAATTGCCTTTTTGCTTCTTTTTATATAAAAGCAGAAGTCATTTTGGTAAAAATGGTGATTTTCTTGAATAGAGGATAAAATTCTTTTGACGAAAGAAGATTTTTATCGTACAATAAAAAGTAGCGAAAAATTCAATAAATTAAATATTTGAGAGCCAACAGGGCAGAAGCCCTCAGACTTAAAAGGAGATTGACTTTGGAATTAGAAGTATTTGCTGGACAAGAAAAAAGTGAACTTTCTATGATTGAAGTAGCGCGTGCTATCTTAGAAACACGTGGTCGCAATCATGAAATGTATTTTAATGATCTTGTCAATGAAATTCAAAATTACCTTGAAAAATCAAATAGTGATATTCGTGAAGCCTTGCCACTTTTTTATACAGAGCTAAATGTAGACGGCAGTTTCATTCCTCTTGGAGATAACAAATGGGGCTTGCGTTCATGGTATGCGATTGACGAGGTGGATGAAGAAATTATCACACTTGAAGAAGACGATGAAGAAACTCCGAAGAAACGGAAGAAGAAACGTGTGAACGCCTTTATGGACGGTGATGAAAATGCTATTGATTACAGTGATGATGATCCAGAGGATGAAGACTCATACGAAGCTGATCCTGCTCTAAGTTACGACGAGGACAATCCGGACGACGAGAAGAGTGAAGTTGAAGCGTATGATGCTGAAATCAATGAAATCGCACCTGATGATTTAGGTGAAGAAGTCGAACTCAATGAAGAGGACGAAGATTATTCTGACGATGAAGTAGATGGAGAAGATGAAGAATAGTCAAATTTAATGATGTATTCTTATTTTCTTATTTGACAAAAGTTTTATTCTGCGATATTATAATATCGGGCACTTCTTTTAAGAAGTCGAAGCTCCCTAGCTCTAGGGAGCTATTTTTGTTTTGCTATTCATGAACACGTCTTAAAAAGCAATGGACGTTGTATTTTAGATAAGGAGTATTTATGGCAACAAAATATATTTTTGTTACAGGTGGTGTAGTTAGTTCGATCGGTAAAGGGATTGTGGCAGCAAGTCTTGGTCGTCTCTTGAAAAACCGTGGCCTTAAGGTGACTATTCAAAAGTTTGACCCATATATCAATATTGACCCAGGAACGATGAGTCCTTACCAACACGGGGAAGTATTTGTGACGGACGACGGTGCAGAGACAGACTTGGATCTGGGGCACTATGAACGCTTTATTGATATTAACCTAAATAAATATTCAAATGTCACAACAGGTAAGATTTATAGTGAAGTTCTTCGCAAAGAACGTAAAGGTGAGTATCTTGGAGCAACTGTCCAGGTCATTCCACACATTACAGACGCTTTAAAAGAAAAGATTAAACGTGCTGCAACGACAACAGACTCTGATGTGATTATTACAGAAGTGGGAGGGACTGTTGGAGATATCGAAAGCTTGCCATTTTTAGAAGCGCTTCGTCAAATGAAGGCAGATGTCGGAGCAGACAATGTGATGTATATTCACACGACCTTGCTTCCTTATCTGAAAGCAGCTGGGGAAATGAAAACCAAACCAACTCAACACTCTGTAAAAGAATTGCGTGGTCTGGGTATTCAACCGAATATGCTGGTCATTCGCACTGAAAAGCCAGCAGGTCAAAATATTAAAAATAAATTAGCGCAATTTTGTGACGTAGCACCAGAAGCAGTGATTGAGTCGCTAGATGTGGAACATTTGTATCAAATTCCGCTGAATTTGCAAGCACAAAACATGGACCAAATCGTTTGTGATCACTTGAAGTTGGACGTGCCAGAAGCAGATATGACAGATTGGTCTGCTATGGTTGATAAAGTCATGAACTTGAAGAAACAAGTGAAAATTGCACTTGTTGGGAAATATGTGGAGTTGCCAGATGCGTATATCTCTGTTGTAGAAGCTCTCAAGCACTCCGGTTATGCCAATGATGCAGAAATCAAGCTGAATTGGGTCAATGCGAATGATGTCACAACGGAAAATGTCGCCGAATTGTTGAAAGATGCAGACGGGATTATTGTGCCAGGTGGATTTGGTCATCGCGGAACCGAAGGAAAGATTGCGACCATTCAATATGCGCGTGAAAATGATGTGCCAATGCTTGGAATTTGCCTTGGTATGCAGTTGACTTGTGTTGAGTTTGCTCGCCATGTGTTAGGATTTGAAGATGCTAATTCTTCAGAATTAAATCCTGATACGAAGCACCCTGTTATTGATTTGATGCGTGATCAGATTGATGTAGAAGACATGGGAGGTACGCTTCGCTTAGGACTGTATCCGTCTAAGTTGAAACGTGGTTCCAAAGCCGCTGCAGCTTATGACAATCAAGAAGTTGTGCAGCGTCGCCACCGCCACCGTTACGAATTTAACAATGAATTCCGTCAACAATTTGAAGACGCAGGATTTGTCTTCTCAGGAGTTTCACCTGATAATCGTCTGGTAGAAATTGTAGAAATTCCAGAAAATAAATTCTTTGTGGCGTGTCAATACCACCCAGAATTATCCAGCCGCCCTAATCGTCCAGAAGGACTTTATACGGCTTTTGTCACAGCTGCGGTTGAAAATAGTGAAAAATAATAGAATGGGACAGGCTTCCATGATTGGTATCACAATCTGGAGCCTATTCCAGTCTTTTTAATATCTTTTATAAATAGAAAGTCTTATCAGTATAACAAATTGGTGCAAGATTTTAAATGAAATCTACAACTAGATTGTCATAAAAAGCAGTGGTTTAGCAATAAAATAAGACTTTTTGCAAAGGATTTAATAGTTAATCAATTCCCTAAATTATTATTTGGAGGTAGACTATGATAAAATTTATACTTGATGAAAGTCTCGTAGCACTTGGAATTAAAAATGTGGTAATTGGCATTGCTAAAAATGTAGATCCACATACGCCTTTATCCGCTTCATTTTTGGAAAAGCAAAAAGAAATGGAAAAGTGGGTCTTGAAATGCAATGTGGATGAAGTGTCTGATGATGCAGTCATTCAAGGCTACAAAGATTTGTTGCAAAGTGTTGGTCGCAGTGTCAAGAAGAATCCTCCCACTGTTTTAGCGCTTATTCGGAATATTCGACATCGTGGTTCTATTCCGCATATTAATAGTATTATTGATATTTATAATGTTGAATCTTTACATTCTTTATTAGCCATCGGTGGGCATGATTTGGACAAAATAGCAGGGCAAATTGAATTTACGGTTAGTCAAAAAGAAGATGTGTTTCTACCGATTTTATCTACGGAAAAACACGTTTCACAGACTGATTATGTTTATCGTGATCAAAAAGGAATTTTAGCATGGCTAGATGTTCGTGACGGAGAAAACTATAAATTTGATGACGAGACAAAGAATGCCATTTTTATCATTCAAGGGAATGCTCATACATCTGTTGAAATGCGTTTAGAAGCACTGAAGCGCATTGAGAACGATTTAGCAGAATGTATGCCGAATCTGGATTTTGAAACGTATGTCATTCACCCAGAGAGGAAATAACCTAAAAAGCAATGTATCCATCAATAGGATACGAGAAGTGAGTCCGTTGTTTGAAAGCATTTCGGCTCACAGCAACGTTTTTTGTTGAAAGATTTGTTTTGAAAATTCTTTACTTTTTAGTAAGATATAGTATAATTAGAATATATCATACTTTTCGGAGGTAACTATGAAAAAAGGTAAAATCATCGCAGTTGCGGGGTTAGCTCTTTTAACTTCTGGCCTTTTAGCTGCTTGCTCGGGTTCGAAATCGAACTCAGCTGAAACAAAATTTGGTTATGTGTATTCTAGTGATCCAGAAACTTTGGATTATGTAACATCAGGAAAAGCAACCACTAGCGATCTTGTGACAAATGGAGTTGACGGATTGTTAGAAAATGACAAATATGGAAATCTTGTACCATCAATGGCTAAGTCATGGACTGTATCAAAAGATGGTTTAACCTATACTTATAAACTTCGTAAGGGTGCCAAATGGTACACATCAGAAGGGGAAGAATACGCAGAAGTTAAAGCGCAAGACTTTGTAACTGGTTTGAAACATGCTGCCGATAAAAAATCTGAGGCGCTTTATTTGGTTCAAAACTCAATTAAAGGTTTAGATGCTTACGTGAATGGTCAAACAAAAGACTTTTCAACGGTAGGTGTGAAAGCAGTTGATGATTATACTGTTCAGTATACATTGAACAAGCCAGAACCATATTGGAATTCTAAGACAACCTCTGCCATTATGTGGCCAATCAATGCCGAATTTTTGAAATCTAAAGGAAATAAATTTGGCCAATCAACAGACCCTAACTCAATCCTTTATAATGGACCATTCTTGATGAAAGCTATCACAGCAAAATCTGCGGTAGAATATGTTAAAAACAAACATTATTGGGATAAAGATAAAGTAAAAGTTGATAGCATTAAACTTGCTTACTATGATGGTCAAGACCAAGACTCATTGGCTCGTAATTTCAAAGATGGGGCATACTCATACGCACGCCTCTTCCCAACAAGTTCAAACTTTGCAACTTTTGAAAAACAATTCAAGGACAATATCTATACAGCAGAAGCAGGCTCTGGAACGGCTGCTTTAGCCCTTAATATTGACCGTCAATCTTACAACCATACGGCTAAGAAAACAGATGAAGAAAAAAATTCAACGAAAAAGGCATTGTTGAACAAAGACTTCCGTCAAGCTTTGAACTTTGCACTTGACCGCGACTCTTACGCTGCACAAGTCAATGGTAAAGAGGGCGCTGCCACAGCAATCCGTAACATGTTTGTACCATCAAATTTTGTTCAAGTTGGTGAAAAATCATTTAGTGATGTTGTAGAAGAAAAATTAGCAAGCTATGGCGATGACTGGAAGGGTGTCAAACTAGCTGATTCACAAAATGGCTTGTACAATCCAACAAAAGCAAAAGCAAAATTTGCAAAAGCAAAAGAAGCTTTGCAAGCTCAAGGTGTGAAATTCCCAATCCATTTAGATGTTCCTACTGTAGAAACTTCTAAGAACTATGTTGCTCGTATGCAATCTTTGAAACAGTCTGTTGAAAAAGTACTTGGTAAAGAAAATGTTGTCATGGACTTGAACATGATGTCAGAAGATGACTTTAACAACGTCACTTACTATGCTCCAAATGCAGCTGGAGAAGACTGGGATATCTCAGGCGCTGTTGGTTGGAATCCCGACTATCAAGATCCATCTACTTATCTTGACATTTTGAAATCAACAGCTTCTGATAATACGAAAACTTGGTTTGGATTTGACTCTGGTAGTGAAAATGCTGGTGCTAAAGCAGTTGGCTTGGACGAATATAATAAATTAGTCGATGAAGCAGGTGCAGAAACAACAGACATTGCAAAACGTTATGAAAAATATGCAGCAGCACAAGCTTGGTTAACAGACAGTTCACTTGTCTTACCAACAATGGCTTCAACAGGTGCCGGAACTTTTGTGTCACGCATTCAACCGTTCTCAGGTGCATTTGCGCAAACAGGTAGTAAAGGTAGCTCAACCTACTTCAAATACATTAAAGTCGGTAACGATACTGTCACTAAGAAAGACTATGAAGCAGCTAAGAAGAAATGGCAAAAAGAAAAAGCCGAGTCTAATAAAAAAGCTCAAGATGAATTAGCTGATCATGTAAAATAATACATTTATAAAAGCAGGTAAAACTCACTTAAAAGTGGGTTTCATCTGCTTTTTTCTATCTATAAAATTGTAAGATTAATATAATCCCTTTGATACTAGGTCTAAAAAAATATGTCATAAAATTTAGAAAATTCTATTTACTTTTTATATTTTGTGTGCTAGAATGTATAAAAATAATGATTTTGGGAGGAATATTCATGAAGAAAAGTAAAATCATTACCCTTGCAGCGCTAGCCTTGCTTGCAACAGGAATCCTAGCAGCTTGTTCTAGCTCTAAAACAAGCTCGGGGAACAAAACATTCTCATATATTTATGAGCAAGATCCAGATAACCTGAACTATTTGACAACTGGGAAAGCAGCTACTGCAAATCTTACCAGTAATGTCATTGACGGACTCTTGGAAAATGACCGTTACGGAAATCTAGTTCCTTCTGTAGCGAAGGATTGGACAGTCTCCAAGGATGGCTTGACTTATACTTATACACTTCGTAAGGGTGTGAAATGGTACACATCAGAGGGTGAAGAGTATGCAGAAGTTAAGGCACAAGACTTTGTGACAGGCTTAAAATATGCTGCGGATAATAAATCTGATGCTATTTACTTGGTGCAAGATTCTGTTAAAGGCTTGGATGCTTACATGAAGGGTGAAAATAAAGATTTCTCTTCTGTCGGTATCAAAGCAGTTGATGATTACACGGTTCAATACACGCTTAATCGACCAGAAAGCTTTTGGAATTCTAAAACAACAATGGGCGTTCTAGCACCAGTTAATGCAGAATTTTTGAAATCAAAAGGCAATAAATTTGCACAAGCAACAGACCCATCTAGTCTTCTTTATAATGGTCCATACTTGCTGAAATCTATCACAGCGAAATCGTCTGTTGAATTTGCTAAAAATCCAAACTACTGGGATAAGAAAAATGTGCACATTGACAACATCAAGCTGTCTTACTATGATGGTCAAGACCAAGACAAACTTGCTAAAGGATTTAGTGATGGCTCATTTACCAATGCTAAAGTATTTCCAACTAGCCCAAGTTATGCTTCTGTCAGCAAGAAATACAAAAACAACATCGTTTATACTCCACAAGATGCAACAACTTACTTAGTAGCTACAAATATTGATCGTCAATCTTACAATCACACTTCAAAGACAACAGATGCTCAAAAAACTTCTACTAAGAAAGCTTTGCTAAACAAGGATTTCCGTCAAGCGATTACCTTTGCATTTGACCGCACTGCTTATGCATCACAGGTGAATGGTAAAGACGGTGCGACGAAGATGCTCCGTAATCTCTTTGTACCACCAACGTTTGTTCAAACAGATGACAAGAGCTTTGGAGAATTGGTCAAAGAAAAATTGATTGGCTACGATGAAAGTTGGAAAGATGTCAACTTAAATGATGCGCAAGATGGTCTTTACAATCCAACTAAAGCTAAAGAAAAATTAGCGAAAGCGAAAGCAGCGCTTCAAGCAGACGGCGTTCAATTCCCAATCCACATTGATATGCCAGTTGACCAAACAGCAACTAATAAAGTTCAACGTGTGCAATCATTGAAACAATCTATTGAAAAAAATCTTGGGAAAGAAAATGTTGTGATTGATATTCAACAAATGTCTAAAGACGACGTGAATAATATCACTTACTTTGCCGAATCCGCAGCGGCAGAAGATTGGGATCTTTCTGATAATGTTGGTTGGAGTCCAGACTTCCAAGACCCATCTACCTATCTTGATGTTATCAAACCTTCAAGCGGTGAAAGCACTAAGACCTATCTAGGATTTGATGCAGGCACGAACAACGCTGCTGCAGCACAAGTTGGTATGAACGAATATGAAAAGTTGTTGAATGAAGCTGAAAAAGAAACCACTAATACGAATGCACGCTATGAAAAATATGCTGCAGCCCAAGCTTGGTTGACTGATAATGCTTTGGTTATTCCGACAACAACCTTGACTGGTCGTCCAATTCTTTCTCGCACAGTGCCATTTACTAATCCATTTGCTTGGTCAGGAAACAAAGGGAATAGTGAAATCATTCTATATAAGTATCTTGAACTCCAAGATGAGCCTGTGACTCAAAATCAATACAAGAAAGCAATGGAAAAATGGAATAAAAAGCGCACAGAATCTAATAAAAAGGCTCAAGAAGAACTTGCAGATCATGTTAAATAATTGAAAAAAATTAGATAAAATTTAACAGAAAAACAAAAAAAGTTCAATTATGATAAAAATATTCTGACAATTGATTTTACAATTAACCAGAATTGTGATATAATTTTAAACAATCAGTTTAAAAATTGAAGGTATTCTAAAATTGAAAATAGGTATTTGTCGTGACGCGTGGCATTTCTCTATCAGTTCCTTCGGTCTTGGCTGACAGGTTATGTTTAATAACTTAACCATAGTTATTAAAGTGGAATATCTGATGTGACTCATGCTGAATCATTAAAATACAAAAAGAATTAGCAGATCATGTAAAATAAACTTCTCATCCGAACTTTCTCTAACAGGAGGGAAAGTTCTTTTGGGATTTTAAAGGAAACGGTAAATGAAGAAATATATTTTTATGCGTATCTTACGCTCTTTAGTATCTATTTTCATGGTAACAACGCTGACTTACACCATTATCTATACCATGGTGCCTAGGAAGTTGATTTTCAAACAGGATCCAAACTATAACAAAATAGCGACAACTCCTGATAAAAAGACCAATTACGAAAATACGATTTTTGAGCGCATGGGTTACATTGACTACTATGATACGAAGGAATTGCAAGAAAAAGCTAGTAAAGAGAATTCCTCTGTAACAGTAGAACCTACTAATGCAAATAAAAAAATCTATGAAGCTTACATCAAAAAGCTGGGACGCGGTTGGAAATTGCAGCAATTTAAAGAAAGCAAGCAATTTTATGCAACTCGTGAAGTTCCAGTCTATGAACGCGTTCTTGGTTTCTATGGTAATTTGATTCAAATTGACCATACCGGTGCTGTGAAAGATGCTTCTAATCCGAATTTGAAGCGTTATATTCGCATTGAAAATGATCCTGCTATTGGTTGGTCTGTTGTTGGTTCTGGAACAAGACATAAATATTTATTATATTTCAATAGTCAGTTTCCATTTATTCACCAAAATTTTGTAAGATTAAATCTAGGAACTTCTTATCCGACCTATGCTAATCTTCCTGTTTTACAGGTTATTTCACAAGGGCAAGGTCAAACGAAAACATCAGAAGTTCAATTTCCAACAGGAAAGAAAACATCATCTGTTAATATTTATACACGTACATATAAGTCTCCAAAACAAGCCGATGCACGCGATGTTGCTAATTACGGAAAAGATGATCCTTATACGGCGACAGAGAGCAATTATCAATATCCATCTATGATTGTGAGCTCTTCTATTGTTGGGTTGATTGGTTTGGCCTTGTCATACTTAATCGCCGTTCCACTTGGATCTTACATGGCTCGCTTTAAGAATACATTGTTTGATAGTATTTCAACCGGTGCTTTGACTTTCTTAATGTCACTGCCAACTATTGCCTTGGTTTATATCATTCGGTTGATTGGCTCAGCAATTGGCTTGCCTGATTCATTCCCTATTTTGGGAGCAGGTGATTGGCGCTCTTATGTGCTGCCGGCAGTTATTCTTGGACTCTTGAGTGCGCCTTGGACAGCAGTGTGGATTCGCCGTTATATGATTGACTTGCAATCACAAGATTTTGTTCGTTTTGCACGTGCAAAAGGTCTTTCTGAAAAAGAAATTTCTAATAAACATATTTTCAAAAATGCCATGGTGCCACTTGTATCCAGCATTCCAAACTCAGTTATTGGGGTTATTACAGGTGCAACTTTGACTGAAACAGTCTTTGCTTTCCCTGGTATGGGTAAGATGTTGATTGACTCTGTTAAAGCTTCAAACAATTCTATGGTCGTTGGTCTTGTCTTTATCTTTACTTGTCTTTCTATCTTCGCTCTTCTATTGGGTGATATTCTGATGACAGTACTTGACCCACGTATTAAATTAACATCAAAAGGAGGTAAATAATGGCTACAATTGATAAGACTAAGTTCCAATTTGTCAAACGCGATGATTTTGCCTCTGAAACAATTGATGCTCCAGCCTATTCTTACTGGAAATCAGTTATGCGTCAGTTCCTAAAAAAGAAATCAACAGTTATCATGTTGGGAATTTTGGTCGCTATTATTTTGATGAGTTTCATTTATCCGATTTTCTCAGATTTTGACTTTAACGATGTCAGCAAGGTGAATGATTTCGGTGCGCGTTATATTAAACCAAACGGTCAATATTGGTTTGGTACAGATAGCAACGGGAAATCTCTTTTTGACGGAGTATGGTTTGGAGCTCGTAACTCCATCCTCATTTCTGTCATTGCAACCGTGATTAACTTAGTTATTGGTATTGTGATTGGTGGTATCTGGGGAATTTCAAAAACCGTTGACCGTATCATGATGGAAGTGTACAATATCATTTCTAACATCCCTTCTCTCTTGATTGTCATTGTCTTGACTTATTCAATTGGTGCTGGTTTCTGGAACTTGATTTTTGCTATGACCATCACAGGTTGGGTTGGGATTGCTTATACAATTCGTATTCAAATCATGCGTTATCGCGACTTGGAATATAACCTTGCCAGCCGAACTTTGGGTACGCCAACACTGAAAATCATTGTGAAAAATATCATGCCACAATTGGTTTCTGTTATTGTGACCACGGCTTCGCAACTGCTTCCAAGTTTCATTTCTTATGAAGCATTTCTATCGTTCTTTGGTTTAGGGCTTCCTGTCACAGTACCAAGTTTGGGACGGTTAATTTCAGATTATTCACAAAACGTGACAACAAATGCGTATCTTTTCTGGATTCCATTGACAACCTTGATTTTGGTTTCTCTTTCATTGTTCGTTGTCGGTCAAAACTTAGCGGACGCTAGTGATCCACGTACACATAGATAGGAGTAAATATGACACAAGAAAAAAATGTAATATTGACTGCTCGCGATATTGTCGTGGAATTTGACGTTCGTGATAAAGTCTTAACAGCCATTCGTGGTGTTTCGCTTGACCTTATCGAAGGTGAGGTTCTTGCACTTGTAGGAGAATCTGGTTCTGGTAAGTCTGTTTTGACAAAGACATTTACAGGAATGTTAGAGGAAAATGGTCGAGTTGCTCAAGGAACGATTGATTACCGCGGACAAGATTTGACAAAATTGAAGTCTAATAAAGATTGGGAACCTATACGCGGTGTTAAAATTGCGACAATCTTCCAAGATCCGATGACGAGTTTGGACCCTATTAACACAATTGGTAGCCAAATTACAGAAGTGATTATCAAGCATCAAAAGAAAACGCCAAAAGAAGCAAAAGAAATGGCTGTTGACTATATGAATAAGGTCGGCATTCCTGATGCTGAAAAGCGTTTTAATGAATACCCATTCCAATATTCAGGAGGAATGCGTCAACGGATTGTTATCGCTATTGCGCTTGCTTGTCGACCTGATATCCTTATCTGTGATGAACCAACGACAGCGCTTGACGTTACGATTCAGGCACAAATCATTGATTTGTTGAAATCTTTGCAACACGAGTATGAATTCACAACTATTTTTATCACCCACGACCTGGGAGTGGTAGCAAGTATTGCAGATAAGGTTGCGGTTATGTATGCTGGTGAAATCGTTGAATACGGAACAGTAGAAGAAGTCTTTTACGATCCACGTCATCCTTACACTTGGAGTTTGTTATCTAGTCTGCCTCAGTTGGCAGATGATAAGGGTGAGTTGTATTCAATTCCTGGAACGCCGCCATCTCTTTATTCACATTTACAAGGAGATGCATTTGCCTTGCGTTCAGATTATGCGATGGAAATTGATTTTGAGGAAAAACCGCCTCAAATCTATGTGTCAGATACGCATTGGGCAAAAACATGGTTGCTTCATGAAAATGCTCCAAAAGTGAATAAACCTGCTGTTATTGATGATTTGCACGAAAAAATTAGCTTAAAAATGGGCTTTGCCCATTTAGACGCCTAGGAGGAAGGAAATGCCTGAAAAATTAGTAGAAGTTAAAGATTTGGAAATTTCCTTCGGTGAGGGAAGCAAGAAATTTGTTGCTGTTAAAAATGCTAATTTCTTTATCAATAAAGGAGAAACGTTTTCACTTGTAGGAGAATCTGGTTCTGGTAAAACGACAATTGGTCGTGCGATTATTGGTTTAAATGATACGAGTCATGGAGAGATTTTCTTTGAAGGGAAAAAAATCAATGGCAAAAAATCAAAAGAAGAAGAGTCAGAAATCATTCGTAAAATTCAAATGATTTTCCAAGACCCTGCTGCTAGTTTGAATGAACGTGCGACAGTTGATTATATCATTTCGGAAGGCTTGTATAATTTCCATTTATTTAAAGATGAAGAAGAACGCAAGAAAAAAGTGAAAGATATTATTCATGAAGTTGGATTGTTATCAGAGCATTTAACACGTTACCCGCATGAATTTTCTGGTGGTCAACGTCAGCGGATTGGGATTGCCCGTGCGCTTGTTATGGAACCAGATTTTGTCATTGCAGATGAGCCGATTTCAGCTTTGGACGTGTCTGTGCGGGCACAAGTTTTAAACCTACTGAAAAAATTCCAAAAAGAATTAGGTTTGACTTATCTCTTTATTGCTCACGATTTATCGGTTGTACGCTTCATTTCAGATCGTATTGCGGTTATTTATAAGGGTGTGATTGTCGAAGTAGCTGAAACAGAAGAACTCTTTAACAATCCAATTCATCCTTATACTCAGTCTTTATTGTCAGCTGTGCCAATTCCAGATCCAATCTTGGAACGGAAGAAAGTGTTGAAAGTCTATGATGCTAATCAGCATGATTATTCAACGGATAAGCCAGAAATGGTCGAAATTCGTCCTGGACACTTTGTGTGGGCTAATAAAGCAGAAGTTGAAAAATATAAAAAAGAATTATAACATCATTCTTTGACTTTGAGAGAATTTTAAAAATCACTTTAGAGGTTATCTAGAGTGATTTTTGAATTCATGTTATCTTTTTCTGGACGATTCTATTTTAAACTGTACTATACTAGATATGATAGAAAAGAGGAGTAATGGAATGTATCAATTGATTGCGTTTGATATGGATGGAACACTTTTGACTAGTAAAAAAACGATTGCCAAAAGCAGCGTTGAAGCGATTGGGAGAGCTCAAGATGCTGGTAAACAAGTTGTACTTTCAACAGGACGCTCTTTGTCAGAACTGCTTCCTTATGGAGATGATTTGCGCGGGATTCGCTATGCTATTCTTGCAAGTGGTGCATTGATTTATGATTTGGAGGCTAAATGCGTTTTAGCTAAGCAAACCTTGCCTGCTATAGCAGTGGATAAGGTGAAGGCGATAGCAGAAGCTCAAGATTTGATGCTGGTTTGTATGATTGACGGACAAGGCTATCTTCAAAAATCACATTTTGAGAATATTGCTAACTATTATATGGAAATTTATACTGAACTTTATGATAAAACAGCTATCTTGGTGGATAATATTTACGATTTGTTAGCTAAGGAGAGAGAGCATTTTGACAAAATCAATATTTATCACTTTACGGCAAGGGATCGAGATCAATCGTATGAGGTTTTGTTATCTGAGGATATTGCCATGATAAAATCAGAAGTAAGTGGTCTTGAACTAACAGCGCGGGGTGTTGAAAAAGGGCAAGGTTTAGCTCACCTGGCTCAATATTTGCAACTCCCTATGGAACAGATTATTGCTGTTGGTGATGCAGATAACGATGAAAGCATGATTCGCGAAGCAGGTTTTGGTGTCGCTATGGGAAATGCCAATGAGAATATCAAAGGTTTGGCAGATATTATTGTGGCAGATAACGACCACGGTGGCTGTGCGCAGGCTATTGATGATGTGCTTCTGGCAGATAAAATATAAGAACAACGAATAAACACTAACCCCCACTTAAGATTTCTCAATACTTAAGCGGGGGGTTAACTATCTCACAGTATTAAATACTCTTTCCTGAAGAGAGGTGGACGGGAAGAAAGTAGCCGGTTGTCACAACTTCTTCACCAGCAATTTTTCGAAGCAACAAATCTACCAGTAAACAAGCTATATCTTTCAATGGTTGCTGTATAGTGGCTAGTTGGGGATAGTAGTTTTCTACAAAATAAGTTCCGTCGTAGCCAATGACTTTTAGCTCCTCTGGAATTTTGATTTCCAATTCTTGAGCGACTTTCATGATTAAAATGGCTGTCAGATCATCTGAAGCAAAAATGGCATCAGGTTTTCTATGTTTTAAAATATTTTTGATTTCCATTTCTTTGCGAATAGGAGAGAAGTCACTTGATACATTGATAATTGGTGCATCAGGTAGAATGGAAGCAAAACCTGCATGGCGGAGACCTGTCGGGGAGTTTGAATTATCATTTCCGGTAATCATAATGATATTTTGGGCACCGGATTTGACCAAGGTTTCTGCAGCCAAGACACCACCAGCATAGTTGTCCGAAGATACAACAGGAATGGAAGGGGATAAGTTGCGGTCAAAAGAGATAATGGGAGCTGTTACACGGTCATAATCAGAGATGCCTAAGTTGTGGCTACCTGAGATAATGCCATCCACTTGATTGGCTTCTAGCATCTCCAGATACTCTTTTTCCTTACTTGAATTGTGCTCGCTATTGCAGATGATTGTCTTGTAGCCTCTTTTGAATAACTCATGCTCTAATTTGTCAATGAGTTCGGCATAAAAAATGTGACTGATATTTGGGAAAATCAATCCAATCAGTTTAGCGGATTTTCCTTGTAAGCTACGAGCGAGATTATTGGGCTTGTATCCCAACTCGCGCATGGCCTCATTGACTTTTGTAATCGTTTTTTCTGAGAGGTAGCCTTTTTTGTTAATTACACGAGATACAGTGGTTGGGCTGACTCCAGCAATTTTTGCAACATCAGTTAACTTTGCGACCATAATCTAATTCATAGTAAGTTCCAGTTGGATTTCCCTCGCTGATAAAAATACCGTTTTGGTTTTCATGAGGGAAAACGCGACCTGAAAATACTTTTTCTCCTTTGTTAATAAAAATTTCAAAAACTGACTTATCAATGAAGATAGTAGCAGTTGTAGCTTGGTTTTCAATCGTACAACTACGAACAGTACCAAATTCAAGAGCGTATTGCTCACCGGCTTGACTACGGTCAACTGTTACTTGACCATTTTTGATGTCAAAGTAAATGCGTAACCCCTTATGCTCTTGATCTGCAAAGAGGACGATTTCAGCTTGTGAATCAGCTGTAAATTCTAGTTCTAATTCATAGCAGTTCGTTGTCTGCGCTTGATTAGCAAATGTTTGGCTATTATCTGTGCGCAAGGATGTGATAGCTGGGACAGGGTATTGATAGAGTCTACCGTCTTTTAGGGTTAATTCTTTGACCAAAGAGAATGTTCCTTGGTGGTCGAAACGGTCGGATGGATAGGCAATATCTGGTAATCCTAGCCAGCTGACAGCTAAGGCACGTCCGTCAGGAGCATTGAAAGCTTGAGTGGCGTAGCATTCAAATCCATAATCTAAATTTTGCAGAGGACTAGGTTCAATAATTGTTGCTTTCTTTGTGTCAAACGATTGACCTATTTTATACATATTTGGATAAATATTGTCATAAGGAGTGACTTTTTTTGATAAACCTTGAGGACAGTAGAGCAAAATTGGCTTATCATCAATAAAGACAAGATTTGGACATTCCATCATGTAGGCGGTGTTGTCATTTTCAAAGTCTAAATTACCGACTTCTTCCCAGTTTGTATAATCGTTGTCAACCGCTTTATAAAGCTTGATATAGCCTTTTTTGTCAAGGTTTTGTTCCCCAACAATGGCGTAAAATTGTCCGTGGTAGTTAAAAATCTGAGGATCACGGAAATGATCTGTAGTGTCCTGAGGCTGTTCAATCAAGACTTTGTTTAATTTTTGAATATGTCCGTCTTTGTCCAGCAAAGCGCCGATTTGGTAAGGGTGACGAACCCAATTCTCATCACGGACATTTCCAGTATAGAATAGGAAAAGTTTGTCGTCAAACTGCATGGCAGATCCAGAGTAAGCACCGTGACTGTCTAATGGGGTGTCTGGCAGAACACGAACACCGGTTTCTGTGAAGTGTACGAGGTCATCACTTTCCAGTTGTACCCAAGACTTGAGCCCATGAGTTGCACCAAATGGAAAATTTTGATAGAAGACAATCCATTTTCCATCAAAATAGGAGAAACCATTTGGGTCATTCAGGAGTCCCGTATCAGGCTCTACGTGGTAGGTAGCACGCCAAGGTGATGTAGCGATTTTATTTTTTATCTGTTGGATTTCGTTTTCAGTCCATTGATCATATCGTTTGTAACGTTGTTCAGTAGTCCAAGCCAATCTTTTGTCCTCCGAGATAATTTTCTTACTTATATAGTAAACGTTTTCTCTGAAAAAATCAACTTTTTAATAGAAAAAAATAAAATTTCTGCAAAACGCTTGACATATTTTGGAATCATGTTAAAATAATAGTCGTAGGAGCGATTAAATCGCTTTCATAAAAGTTAATTATTTTCAATAAGGAGATGCAAATGGAAAATAAGGACATTGCAAAAGCAGTCATTGAGGCCATTGGCGGACGTGACAATGTAAGTAGTGTTGCTCACTGTGCGACCCGTCTGCGTGTCATGGTCAAAGATGAAGCTAAGATTGATAAAGACAGAGTTGAGAATCTTGAAAAGGTTCAGGGAGCTTTCTTTAACTCAGGCCAATACCAAATTATCTTTGGTACTGGTACAGTGAATAAAATCTATGATGAAGTGGTAGCGCTTGGTTTGCCTACATCTTCAACTGGTGAGCAAAAAGCAGAAGCAGCTAAAAAGGGAAATTGGTTCCAACGTGCCGTTCGTACATTTGGTGACGTATTTGTGCCAATCCTGCCAGCAATCGTAGCAACAGGTCTCTTCATGGGGATTCGTGGTGCGATTAATAACGATACGATTCTTGGGTTATTTGGAACAACTTCAAAAGCCTTTGCTGCGTCAGACTTCTATACTTACACAGTTGTGTTGACAGATACAGCATTTGCCTTCTTCCCAGCTTTGATTTCTTGGTCAGCTTTCCGTGTATTCGGTGGGAATCCAGTGATCGGTATTGTACTTGGTTTGATGTTGGTAAATACCGCTCTTCCAAATGCTTGGGATGTAGCTTCTGGTGCTGCAAAGCCAATCATGTTCTTTGGTTTCATTCCAGTAGTTGGTTATCAAAACTCAGTATTGCCAGCCTTCTTCATTGGACTACTTGGTGCGAAACTTGAAAAATGGTTGCATAAGAAAATTCCAGATGTGCTTGATTTGCTTGTTGTGCCATTCTTGACCTTCCTTGTGATGTCAGTTCTTGGACTCTTTGTCATTGGTCCAATCTTCCACTCACTTGAAAATGTCATTCTTGCTGCGACAAAAGCTATTCTTGCCTTACCGTTTGGCTTAGCTGGTCTCATCCTTGGTGGTGTGCATCAGCTTATCGTGGTAACTGGTGTTCACCATATCTTCAACTTACTAGAAGCACAATTGATTGCAAATGAAGGAAAAGATGCCTTTAATGCAATCATCACAGCTGCTATGACTGCCCAAGCGGGTGCAACTCTTGCAGTTGGTGTAAAAACAAAATCTAAAAAACTAAAAGCTCTTGCCTTCCCGGCTGCTCTCTCTGCAGGTCTTGGAATTACTGAGCCGGCTATTTTCGGGGTGAACTTACGTTATGGTAAACCATTTGTACTTGGTCTTGTTGCCGGTGCTGCTGGTGGTTGGTTAGCTTCTATTCTTGGACTTGCTGGTACTGGATTTGGTATTACCATTATCCCAGGTACACTGCTCTATCTGAATGGGCAAGTTCTTCAATATATCTTCATGGTACTTGTAACTACTGGTCTTGGATTTGGTTTGACTTACGCATTTGGTTACAAAGATGCTGAAGAAGAAGTGACTGAAGCAAAAGAAGTAGTAGAAGCTAATGAAGCAGCTGCGCCAGTCCTTTCTGATGAAACAATCGTTTCTCCAATCGTTGGTCAAATGGTTGACTTGAAAGATGTCAATGATCCAGTATTCTCTAGCGGTGCTATGGGACAAGGCGTTGCGGTGAAACCTAGTGAAGGTGTTGTGTATGCTCCTGCGGATGCAGAAGTGACAATCGCATTTGCAACTGGTCACGCTTACGGCTTGAAAACGGCAAATGGTGCTGAAATTTTGATTCACGTAGGTATTGACACAGTTTCTATGAACGGTGACGGATTTGATCAAAAAGTTGCTCAAGGTGATAAGGTGAAAGCTGGCGATGTTCTTGGTACATTTGATGCTGCGAAAATTGCAGCCGCTGGTCTTGATGACACAACTATGGTGATTATTACCAACACAGCTGATTATGCTTCTGTTACTCCTGTTGCAGAGGGTACAGTAGCGAAAGGCGATGCTGTGATTGAGCTAAAAGCCTAACCGTATAATGTGATAAGAGGTTGAGCAAAAAGGTTCAGCTTCTTCACTTTTGGTTAACAAAACACATTGACGTAGCGGTTGATTGTTTTCTTTGCTCGCTTCATGTCTCAAAGTTGTCAATCAACTGTGCGGGGTGGGAAACGAACTCTTTCCAGTTCTTTCCCACTCCCTTTTCTTTGAAAAAGAGAAGAAAAAGTAAGATTTTTACTCAGAAGTCATACGATGATATGCTATAATGAATAGAGAAGAAAACAAAATAAAAAGAGGTTTTGAAATGACAAAATTGTATGGAAGCCTAGAAGCTGGTGGTACAAAATTTGTGTGTGCGGTTGGAGATGAAAACTTTGAAGTAATTGAAAAAACACAATTTCCAACGACCACACCGATTGAAACGTTGGATAAGACGATTGCATTTTTCTCTCGTTTTGAGAATTTAGCCGGTCTTGCAGTTGGTTCTTTTGGACCGATTGATATTGACCCTAATTCAAAAACGTATGGTTTTATTACAACGACACCTAAACCACACTGGGCAAATGTCGATATTGTCGGTGCTTTGCGACGTGCTTTAAATGTACCGATTTACTTTACGACAGATGTTAATAGCTCTGCTTATGGTGAAGTAGTGGCGCGAAATAATGCAGGCGGACGAATTGAAAATTTGGTCTATTATACTATTGGAACGGGAATTGGTGCTGGCGCCATTCAACGTGGTGAATTTGTTGGTGGGACGGGTCATCCAGAAATGGGACATTACTACGTTGCAAAACACCCAATGGATGTAGAAAAAGAATTTAATGGGGTGTGTCCTTTCCATAATGGCTGTTTAGAAGGGCTGGCTGCTGGACCTAGTTTAGAGGCCCGGACAGGCATTCGAGGTGAAAATATTGAACTAAACAGCTCTGTTTGGGATATTCAAGCCTATTATATTGCGCAAGCAGCAATTCAAGCGACAGTGACTTTTCGACCAGATGTGATTGTCTTTGGTGGAGGTGTTATGGCGCAACAGCACATGTTGGATCGCGTTCGTGAAAAGTTCACAGTTTTGTTGAATGGTTATTTGCCTGTTCCAGATGTACGTGATTACATTGTAACGCCAGCGGTTGCAGGAAATGGGTCAGCGACACTTGGAAACTTTGTCTTAGCTAAAAAAGTCAGCGAAAAAAACAAAGGATAATTGAGTAATTGAGAGCAAGTGAGTGAATATTGAATAAGCTTGCTCTTTTTTTGATATAAGGAAGAAAATGATTAAACCAATTGTAAAAGATATGTTGGTTTTGCAGCAGAAAGCACAACCAGCAAGCAAAGAAGATGTCGGAATTGGGCAAGATTTGTTCGATACCTTAAGAGCGAACAAAGATAAGTGTGTCGGAATGGCAGCCAATATGATTGGAGTGCAGAAGCAGGTCATTATTTTTATGTATGGTATGGTGCCTGTTATCATGTTCAATCCTATTTTGAAAAGGAAGTCATCTCCTTACCGAGCGGAAGAGTCCTGTTTATCACTTGCGGGGAGTCGCTTGACAACTCGTTATAAGGAAATTACAGTTGAATATTTGGATCAACATTGGCGAAAGCAAACGCTGACTTTGAAAGATTTTCCTGCACAAATCTGCCAGCATGAATTGGATCATTTGGAGGGGATTTTGATTTAATGACCTGAAAACTCAGCTTTTATAGTACTGGGTTTTTAATTGGTCAAAAAATAGTTCTCATAGGAACTTTTTTCTTGACATTCGTTTAAATTATAGTAAAATAGTTCTCATGGAAACCAATTGGTTCTCTAGAGAACTATTTGAAAGGAAGTCAAAATGGAAAAACCATTATTGGAATTCAAGCGATTTGGACGAAAAACACATCTAATGATTCAAAAAATTGCCAAAGAGCGAGGAATTGAATTTATGGCGGGTCCGCAGGGGCAGGTATTGCATTTTGTGAATCACCGCGAAGACTGTGATAAGATGACCTTTATTAAAGATATTGAGCAGGAGTTGGGCATTACTAAGTCCGTTGCCAGTAATTTAATGAAGCGAATGGTGAAGAATGGCTTGATTTATCTGGAAGTAAGTGAGACCGATAAACGCGCTAAGATTATTCGTTTAACGCCGGAATCAAAGGAGCGCATGAATAAAATTCGTGATTTTTTTGATGAAATGGATCGTTGCCTATTGACAGATATTTCAGAAGAAGATTTGGTTACTTTTTTTCAAGTGATGGGAAAATTTTACCAGAATATTGAAAAATTAGAAAAAGGAGAAGCGAATGTTTAAATTGTTTAAACGTTTAACTGTCAAAGAAGTAGGGATGATTGTCATCAGCATCTTGTTTACTTGTTTAACAGTTTATTTAGAATTAGAGGTTCCAACTTATATTTCAAAAATTACGGAACTCCTCCAAACGAGGGGGACAGTAGTTTCTGATTTGTGGGATCCAGGTTTGAAAATGATTGGGCTGTCTTTTGCGAGCTTTCTTAGTGCTGTGACAGTTGGCTTTATTGCGGCTAGATTGGCGGCTAGCTTTACAACGAGTTTGCGGTCAGATATTTTCAATCGTGTGCTGGATTATTCAGACGCTGAGATTAAGCGATTCTCTATTCCGAGTCTTTTGACGCGGACAACCAACGATCTTACGCAAATTCAGCTCATGATTACCATGGGCTTGCAAGTTGTGACGCGTGGGCCAATCATGGCGATTTGGGCGATTACGAAAATCATTGGGAAATCAGAATACTGGCTCTGGGCGGTTATTGTGGCGGTTATTGTGAATATTATCATGACAACAGTTCTGATGACGTTGGCCTTTCCAAAGCAATCTGTTATTCAACGGTTGACTGATAAGTTAAATAGTATTACGCGTGAAAGTCTAACAGGGATTCGTGTTGTTCGGGCTTATAACGCTGAAGACTATCAAGATGACAAGTTTGCAGGAGCTAATGATGAAGTGACTCGTTTGAATCTCTTTGTCAGTCGTCTCATGGCGATTTTAAATCCAATTATGATGGGGATTTCGAGCGGCTTGACTTTGGCGATTTATTGGATTGGGGCTTACTTGATTCAAGACGCAGCCTTACCAGAACGTTTGCCAATTTTTAGTGATATGGTCGTCTTTATGTCTTATGCCATGCAAGTGGTGATAGGCTTCATGCTTATGGGGGCTCTTTTTATCATTCTACCTCGTACCTTGGTGTCTGCCGGACGGATCAATGAAGTGCTTGATTTATATTCAACGATTGAGTCTCCAACAGAGCCAAAAATAGCGAAAGATGTCAAAGGGGAAGTGGTATTTGACAATGTGTCTTTCCGCTATGCTAAAAATTCTGAGGCTGTTATCGAACATGTTAGCTTTACAGCTAAAGCAGGTGAAACCGTAGCTTTCATTGGATCAACCGGTTCTGGGAAATCCACTTTAATCAGCTTAATTCCTCGTTTCTATGATGTGACAGAAGGAAGAATTTTAGTGGATGGAGTAAACGTCAAAGATTATCAGCTGGAAGATTTGCATAATAAAGTTGGCTACATTCCACAAAAAGCTGTCCTCTTCTCTGGTGATATCAAGAGTAATTTAGACTTTGGGCAAAGCAATGAAAGCCCATTGGATGACGAAAAAATGTGGGCTGCACTTGATTTGGCACAGGCTAAATCATTTGTTGAAGAAAAAGAAGACGGTTTGCAATCTGAAGTTGCACAAAGCGGTACGAATTTCTCTGGTGGGCAAAAGCAACGTTTGGCGATTGCGCGTGCGCTTGCTCGCAAGCCTGAAATTTTGATTTTTGATGATTCGTTTTCAGCGCTGGACTATAAGACAGACCGCATTTTGCGGGAAGAATTAGCGAAAAAAGTGAAGGACACAACGAGATTGATTGTGGCGCAGCGGATTTCAACGATTATGGATGCCGATCAGATTTTGGTACTGGATAAAGGAAAAGTAGTCGGTCAGGGTACTCATAAAGAATTGCTGGCAACGAACGCAGTTTATCAAGAAATTGCTTACTCACAATTATCGAAGGAGGAATTGGAAAATGGAAAATAAAAAATCGTCTTTATTTAGCCAAGTGAAACCTTATCTCAAAGGTTTTCAGCTTCCATTGCTCATTGCATTTGTAGGAGCGGCAGTGTCTAGTATTATTACAGTTTATGGACCGGACAAATTAAAAGAAATTACCAACCTTATCACAGAGGGGATGCGAAGTCAGATTGATTTGAAATCAATCTCCAACATTGCTCTTTTCTTAGCGATTTTGTACGCAGCAGGTGCTTTGTTAAATTACGTTCAATCTTTTATCATTTCATCTGTTATTCAGCATTTCTCCAAACGCTTGCGGACAGCTATTGCTGAAAAAATCAATAAATTGCCTCTACGCTATTTTGACAGCCATTCCCAAGGGGACACTCTTTCACGGGTCACAAATGACGTGGATACTGTTGGGCAATCTTTGAACCAAAGTTTAGGAACGGTGATTTCATCAAGTTTACTGCTTATTGCGGTTCTCTTTATGATGTTTTACAATAATGTGGTCTTGTCCTTTGTGACGATTGGATCAGTCTTGATTGGCTTTGTCTTTGTTGCTTTGATTATGGGAAAATCTCAACGATTCTTCCGAGCACAACAAGAAAATCTTGCCAGCGTCAATGGCTATGTGGAAGAAATGTACTCTGGGCATAATGTCATTGTCAGCTACAATGCCACAGACGAATCCAAAGTAGCCTTTCAAACACTTAATACTAACCTTTACAACAGTATGTGGAAATCACAATTCATTTCAGGGATTATGATGCCGCTTATGATGTTTGTAGGGAACTTCGGTTACGTTATGGTTGTTTTGGTTGGGGCGAGCATGGCTTTGAATGGCGATGTCACTATGGGAACGATTGTTGCCTTTATGGTATATGTACGGATTTTCTCTCAACCGTTGTCACAAATTGCACAAGGGATTACTACTCTTCAACAAGCTAGCGCTGCTATGGGACGCGTATTTGAATTTTTAGCAGAGCCTGAAATGGAAAATGATGAGCATAAAGCGCAACAACTCACGACCCTAAAAGGAGATGTTACCTTTGATAAGGTATTCTTTAGTTATAATCCAGATCGAACGATTATTCATGATTTTTCTGCCAAGGCCAAAGCAGGGCAAAAGATCGCCATTGTCGGTCCGACCGGTGCTGGGAAGACGACCATTGTCAACTTGCTCATGAAATTTTATGAGATTGAGAAAGGGCGGATTACGATTGATGGCATTGATACCAAGCAAATGAAACGTTCTGAGGTACACGATGCCTTCTCCATGGTTCTCCAAGACACCTGGTTATTTGAGGGAACGATTAAGGAAAATTTGATTTACAATCAGAAAAATATTTCTGATGAAGCAGTTGTGGCAGCTGCCAAAGCTGTTGGGGTTCATCACTTCATCAAGACTTTGCCAAAAGGATATGATACGGTGCTGGACGATACTGTGAGTCTCTCTGTTGGGCAAAAGCAATTGCTGACCATTGCGCGTGCCCTTCTTAAAGATGCTCCATTACTTATCTTGGACGAAGCGACTTCATCTGTTGATACACGGACGGAAGAGCTGATTCAAAAAGCGATGGATAAACTAATGGAAGGACGGACTTCCTTTGTCATTGCTCACCGTTTGTCAACGATTCGTAATGCTGACTTAATTTTGGTTATGCGAGATGGCAATATCATTGAACAAGGCAATCATGAACAATTGATGGAACAAAACGGCTTCTATGCTGATCTTTACAATAGTCAATTCGATGAAGACGCAGAGTATGCGTAAGTTGAATTGAAGATAGTAAGTAAGACAGAAATTCTTCTTAGTCAAAATGATCTGAGAAGAGTTTCTGTTTTTTTGACTGTTGATTTACTTTTTTTGTTAGAAAAGAAATAGTTGAACTCAAACTCCCCAAGGTATCAGAATCCTTGGGGAGTTTTGCTAAATTCAATCTTCAAAACCATTTTTGTCAGACAGTTCTTTAAAGAAATGACCTGTATTTTCTCCTTTATAAAAAATTCTATATTATAATATTATAATTCTATATTTTTGGTAAAAAGCCAACCTTTTATTCGAAAAAGTATAGACATTTGTTTTAAAATATAGTATAGTTAGAGTATCAAGGAAAAAAGTGGTATGATGGCAACTAATTCCATTTTAGGTGGTGTCCTTCAGTTAGTGGATATGGTGATTGTTGGATTTATCTGGTATCCATTCCTTCGTATGCTGGACAAACAACCTGATTCTGTATTATAATGAGATGAATGACAGATTTGCAGGAGCTATCATATGCCTAAATACGAAGAAATAGCGAATATACTTCGAGATAGAATCGCAAATGGAGTCTACCCAGTAGACTCCATGTTGCCTATTCAGTCTGAATTATCAAAAGAGTTCGGTGTTAGCCGAATGACTATAAAAAAAGCTGTTGAGATTCTAACCATTGAGGGATTGATTTTTTCCAAACAAGGAAATGGGACGAGAGTGTTAAATTCATCCTTTTGGGATAAAGAAGATTCAAAATTTCGCTTGAATAACTACAATGGCTTGAGTCAAGGTTTAAAAAATGATGAGCGAAAATTAACGAGCCAGATTATTCAATTTGCAGTTGAATTTCCAGAAGCTGAGATTGCAGAGCGCCTGCAAGTGGAAATGACAGTACCGGTTTATAAAATTATACGATTGCGTCTGCTTGATGACCAACCTTATGTGTTGGAGCACACGTATATGCCGTGTGACTTGGTGCCAGGGTTGGATGAGAGCATTTTGCTTCAGTCTATCTATGCTTATTTATGGGATGAATTAAACTTAAAATTTGCCGGAAGTTATCGCCATATCACAGCTGAAAAGCCAGATGAATATGACCAAAACTATTTGGCTTGCCAAGAGACAGATCCGATTTTGCAGGTGGAGCAAGTTGTTTATCTGGAAACTGGACGTCCGATTGAGTATTCGAAAAGCCGCAATCGCTTTGACACGAGAGGGTATTCTCTTTTAGATGTTAAAAATATTTAAGTCATTTGTGCAATATTAAAGGAGGAAATGATGTCAGAACCATTATTTTTACAATCTGTTATGCAGGAAAAAATCTGGGGCGGAACGAAGCTGCGAGATGAATTTGGCTATAAAATTCCCAGTGATAAAGTAGGCGAATACTGGGCGATTTCGGCTCACCCGCATGGCGTATCTACGATTAAAAACGGTCGCTTTGCTGGTATGGGATTGGATCAGCTCTATGCAGAACACCGAGAGTTATTTGGTAACAGCAGCGAGCCTGTTTTTCCGCTTTTAACCAAAATCTTGGATGCCAATGATTGGCTCAGTGTTCAGGTTCACCCAGATGATCATTATGCTATGGAGCACGAAGGGGAGTTGGGAAAAACAGAGTGCTGGTATGTGATTGCTGCAGATGAAGGAGCAGAAATCATCTACGGGCACAATGCCAAGTCACGAGAAGAGCTGCGTCAGCAGATTGAAAAGAAAGAATGGGATAAGCTGTTAACCAAAGTGCCAGTCAAGGCCGGAGATTTCTTCTATGTTCCAAGCGGTACTATGCACGCCATTGGATCAGGCATTCTGATTTTAGAGACACAACAGTCTAGCGATACTACCTATCGTGTCTATGACTTTGATCGAAAAGATGCTAAAGGCAATCTGCGCGAGTTGCATTTGGAAAAATCCATTGATGTGCTCAATATCGGTGCACCAGCTAATAGCCGTCCAGTTACGGTGGAAGCAGATGATTTGACATCAACGCTTTTAGTAGCTAGTGATTTCTTTGCTGTTTACAAATGGGAAGTATCAGGGAAAGTGGCGATTGAAAATACAGCTGCTTATTTGCTAGTAAGTGTGCTAGCAGGGCAAGGTGTGCTAACTGTAGATGGGGAAACGTATCCAATCGCAAAAGGAGACCATTTTATCCTACCAAGCGATGTGGAAGAGTGGACATTCGAAGGGCAAGACCTTGAAATGATTGTTAGTCATCCGTAATATCTTTTATATAGAAAATCAGAGGTTAGGGAAAAGTCCGTAACCTTTTTAAAATTATAAGTCTAAAGCATCATGATGTAGTGGTTCAGTAGTTTGCCTATTTTTTTACAGATGATTTCCAAGCAATGATTTCAGTCTATTTTGCTCTCTTACTTATGCAGAAATTATCAGTTATATTAAAAAATGATGTCATTTTCAGAAAACGTTGATAGTATTTCAGAAAAGCGTTATAATGGCTAATATTGAAAAATTTAGGAGAAAAAATATGTTTTCCAAGTTGAAGAACATTTTTATCGGGCGACCTTTGAAATCAAGTGATGAGGGAGATGAAGGGAATTTACTCACTAAGCTACAAGCCTTGGCTATGCTGTCAAGTGATGCTCTGTCTTCGATTGCCTATGGTCCTGAACAAGTTGTTTTGGTTTTGGTATCCGTATCTGCTGGTGCAATTTGGTGGTCGTTACCAATTGGTATTGTGGTGCTGATTTTGCTGGCTAGTTTAACCATTTCATATCGTCAGGTGATTCATGCTTACCCACAAGGCGGTGGGGCTTATATGGTCACAACGGAAAATCTTTCCCCTAAAGCTGGTCTAGTTTCAGGTGGTAGTTTGCTAGTTGATTATATGTTGACAGTAGCGGTATCTGTTTCTTCTGGAGCGGATGCGATTACGTCAGCAATTCCTGCTTTGCATCCGTACAATTTGCATATTTCGATTGTTTTAGTGCTGATTTTAATGTTAATGAATTTACGTGGCTTGCGGGAATCGGCGGTTTCGCTGATGATTCCAGTTTATTTGTTCATCGCAAGTACCGTTTTCTTAATTGGCTTTGGTTTATCGCAATTATTGCTGGGAAATTTATCCTACCATGCAACAGCTCCGATTGGAAAATCTATTTCAGGTGTCAGTTTGGTTCTTCTGCTTCGTGCATTTACGAGTGGCTCAGCTTCTCTGACAGGTGTGGAAGCTATTTCAAATTCTGTACCATTTTTCAAAACACCCAAAGCTGAAAATGCAGCGAAAACCTTGGCAATTATGGCAGCCATTTTAGGTTTCATGTTTGCTGGTATTACTTTTTTAAACTACTGGATTGGCATCGTTCCGGTAAAAGGCGTTACAACGCTCGCTCAAATGGCGCAAGCTATTTTGGGAAATTCACCTGTTGGGCAGCTTCTCTTTTATATTTTCCAACTGTCAACAGCGCTCATCCTTGCTGTAGCGGCTAATACAGGTTTTTCGGCCTTTCCCATGTTGTCCTACAATATGGCAAAAAATAAATATATGCCACACATGTATATGGAAAAAGGAGCACGCCTTGGTTATTCAAATGGGATTCTGACTTTAGCTATCGGTGCTATTCTTCTTTTGCTAATTTTTAATGGGAATACTGAACGGCTCATTCCACTTTATACCATTGGTGTATTTGTGCCTTTTGCTCTTTCTCAAACGGGAATGGTCGTGCATTGGCGCAAGCAGTATGGAAAACATTTCTTGAAATATTCAGTAGCAAATATTTTAGGCGCTGCTATTTGTTACACCATTGTAGCGATTTTGCTACTTTTTCGTTTGCGAGATATTTGGCCATTCTTTCCGATTATCATCGTTTTATTATGGATTTTCTTGAGTATTAAAAATCATTACAATAAAGTAGCGAAACAGCTACGTTTGAATGAAGAAATTGAACGCGTAGACTATGCAGGAAATCTGGTTTTGGTGCTTGTCGGGAATGTCACACGAGTTAGCGTTGGTGCGATGAATTATGCCCGTAGTATCGGTGATGAAGTGATTGCTATGCACGTATCTACCAAAGAAACACAAGAAAAAGACGAAGAAGTAGCCAGTGAATTTAAACAATATTTTCCAGATATTCAATTTGTAAATGTGGAAACAAGCTACCGTAATATCATCAGACCAACCGTACAGTATGTAACAAAAATCGCTCGTGGTGCGCAGAAGAAAGGTTATACCGTAACGGTATTAGTGCCACAGTTCATTCCAAATCATAGTTGGCAAAACATGCTACACAATCAAATGAGCTTGAAATTGAAATATTTCCTCAGATGGCATGAAAATGTCGTTGTAGCCAGCTATTCTTATCACTTAAAAGAGTAAGAACATAAAACGGCAGTTTTGAATGGAACTGCCGTTTTATCCTTTTATTTTCTTGAAAGATATAGTGAAAAATGCTATAATGAAAAGAACATTTTAAAATAAGAATTGTAACAAGTAAGGAAAGAAATGGCGAATATTTTAAGAAAAATTATCGAAAATGATAAAGGTGAATTAAGAAGATTAGAAAAAATGGCAAAGAAAGTCATGGCGTATGAAGATGAAATGGCTGCTTTGTCAGATGAAGCTTTGAAAGCAAAAACGGATGAATTTAAGCAACGGTATCAAAATGGCGAGTCATTAGATGACTTGCTTTATGAAGCTTTTGCGGTTGTTCGTGAAGGTGCAAAGCGTGTGTTAGGACTTTTCCCTTACCCAGTACAGATTATGGGTGGGATTGTCTTACACCATGGAGATGTGCCAGAAATGCGTACAGGGGAAGGAAAGACTTTGACTGCGACCATGCCGGTTTATCTGAACGCCTTGTCTGGAGAAGGGGTTCACGTTGTTACAGTAAATGAATATCTGACAGAGCGTGACGCAACGGAAATGGGGGAACTGTACTCTTGGTTGGGGCTTTCTGTTGGTATCAACCTTGCTGCGAAGTCATCCGCAGAGAAAAAAGAAGCCTATGAATGTGATATCACGTATTCAACCAATGCAGAGATTGGTTTTGACTATTTGCGTGATAATATGGTGGTGCGTGCTGAAAACATGGTGCAGCGTCCGCTAAACTACGCTTTGGTCGATGAGGTGGACTCCATTTTGATTGACGAAGCTCGTACGCCTTTGATTGTGTCAGGACCAACTTCGTCTGATACAAACCAACTTTATCACATGGCAGATAGCTTTGTGAAGTCTCTTAATAAAGATGACTACATCATTGATGTGCAGTCTAAAACCATTGGACTTTCTGACTCTGGGATTGATAAAGCAGAAAGCTACTTCAAGTTAGAAAATTTGTATGATATTGAAAATGTAGCACTAACTCACTTTATTGACAATGCCCTTCGTGCAAACTATATCATGCTGTTAGATATTGACTATGTGGTGAGTGAAGAGCAAGAAATCTTGATTGTGGACCAATTTACAGGCCGTACAATGGAAGGTCGCCGGTATTCAGACGGACTTCACCAAGCAATTGAAGCCAAAGAAGGTGTGCCAATTCAGGATGAAACGAAGACTTCGGCTTCTATCACTTATCAAAATCTATTCCGTATGTACAAGAAATTGTCAGGAATGACAGGGACAGCTAAGACAGAAGAGGAAGAATTCCGCGAAACCTATAATATTCGGGTCATTCCGATTCCGACAAATCGTCCAGTAGCTCGTATTGACCATCCAGATCTTCTTTATCCAAGTATTGAGTCTAAATTTAAAGCGGTTGTTGAGGACGTGAAAGCTCGTCATGAAAAAGGACAACCTGTACTTGTTGGGACAGTTGCTGTTGAAACGAGTGATTATATTTCTAAAAAATTAGTCGAAGCTGGAGTTCCTCATGAAGTATTGAATGCGAAAAATCACTATAAAGAAGCGCAAATCATTATGAATGCTGGTCAACGTGGCGCGGTAACGATTGCAACCAATATGGCTGGTCGTGGTACAGATATTAAGCTTGGTGAAGGGGTTCGTGAACTTGGTGGACTTTGCGTTATTGGTACAGAACGACATGAAAGCCGTCGTATTGATAATCAGCTTCGTGGTCGTTCAGGTCGTCAAGGAGATCCTGGTGAATCACAATTCTACCTATCACTTGAAGATGAACTTATGCGTCGCTTTGGATCGGAACGGATTAAAGCTGTTTTGGATCGCATGAACCTTAGCGAAGAAGAATCTGTCATCAAATCTCGTATGCTGACGCGTCAAGTAGAAGGAGCTCAAAAGCGTGTTGAAGGGAACAACTATGATACACGTAAACAAGTCCTTCAATATGATGATGTTATGCGGGAGCAACGTGAAATTATCTATGCGCAGCGCTATGATGTCATTACGGCGGATCGTGATTTGGCACCGGAAATTCACGCCATGATGAAGCGAACGATCAACCGTTTTGTGGATGGCAACAGTCGTGCAGAACAAGATGAAAAATTAGAAGCAATTGTTAATTTTGCAAAATACAATCTTGTTCCAGAAGAATCTATTGAAATCGCAGATTTAGAAGGCTTGTCTGATGAAGATATCAAGGCTGATTTATACAAACGTGCCTTGGAGGTTTACGATAGTCAAGTGGCGAAACTTCGCGATGAGGATTCCGTCAGAGAATTCCAAAAAGTTCTGATTTTGCGCGTCGTGGATAGCAAATGGACTGATCACATTGATGCTTTGGATCAACTTCGGAACGCAGTTGGACTTCGTGGTTATGCTCAAAATAACCCAGTCGTTGAATACCAAGCTGAAAGTTTCCGTATGTTTAATGATATGATTGGTTCGATCGAATTTGATGTGACGCGTTTGATGATGAAGGCTCAAATTCACGAGCAAGAACGTCCACGTACGGAGCATCATATCAGCACAACAGCGACACGCAATATTTCAGCACAACAATCTGGCTTACCTAGCGATATTGATTTGACAAAAGTGAAGCGCAATGACTTGTGTCCATGTGGTTCTGGTAAGAAATTTAAAAATTGTCATGGACGCCACAGATAAGTAGTGCAAAGAGGGGGAGATTATGACATTTAAGGCGACTAGCGAGCCAATTGATGTAGCAAAGGTTCGTAATTTATCAAAGTTAGAAGGAGAGGCTTTAGCTAAAAAAAAGGCACGAGATCGTGAGTTAAATGCCATTATCCGTGGAGAAGATGACCGCATTCTGTTGGTCATTGGTCCATGTTCTTCTGATAATGAAGCGGCTGTCCTAGAATATGCAAAGCGCCTATCTGCCCTCCAAGAAGAGGTGAAAGACCGTATTTTCATGGTTATGCGCGTGTATACAGCTAAGCCTCGCACCAATGGTGATGGTTATAAAGGATTGATTCATCAACCGAATGCTAAGGCTGCTCCAAGCTTAATTAATGGGATTAAGGCTGTTCGGAATTTACATTATCGTGTCATTACGGAGACGGGAATGACGACAGCTGATGAAATGCTCTATCCAGAAAATCTTCCGTTGGTAGATGATTTGATTTCTTATATGGCTGTTGGGGCGCGTTCTGTGGAAGATCAGCAACACCGTTTTGTCGCTAGTGGGGCTGATGTTGCGACCGGTTTGAAAAATCCTACGTCTGGCAATCTCAATGTCATGTTTAACGGGATTTACGCAGCGCAAAACAAGCAAAGTTTCTTGTTTGCTGGTAAGGAAGTAGAAACTTCAGGAAATCCTTTGGCACACGCTATTCTGCGTGGTGGGCTTGATGAGTATGGAAAAAATATTCCAAATTATTACTATGATAATTTACTGGATACGATTGACCAATATGAAAAAATGGGTTTGGGAAATCCTTTCATCATCATCGATACCAATCATGATAACTCTGGTAAGCAGTATTTAGAGCAGGTGCGGATTGTCCGTCAAACCTTAATCAATCGTGACTGGAATGAGAAAATCAAAAAAGTTGTACGCGGCTTTATGATTGAATCTTACTTAGAAGACGGCCGTCAAAACGAGCCTGAAGTATTTGGAAAATCCATTACAGACCCTTGTCTGGGTTGGGATAATGCAGCACAGCTTGTACATGAGATTTATGATACATTAGGAAAATAATATGACATTTATTGAAAAGGGTCAGAAAATTGATATTGATCGTATTAAAGAGACGACACGATTATCTGAAGCAGCTTTGATCATTAAGGAAAAGCGAGATAAAGAACTAGCCGCTATTCTCCGCGGAGAAGATGAACGACTTTTGTTGGTCATCGGTCCGTGTTCTTCGGATAACGAAGATGCAGTTTTAGAATATGCTCATCGTTTGTCTGATTTGCAACAGAAAGTAGCAGACAAAATCTTTATGGTCATGCGTGTTTACACAGCAAAACCTCGAACTAATGGTGACGGTTATAAAGGATTGGTTCATCAGCCAAATGTAAAGGCGGCTCCAAGTTTAATCAATGGGCTTAAGGCGGTTCGTAATCTACATTATCGTGTTATCACAGAGACTGGATTAACAACTGCTGATGAAATGCTGTATCCGTCTAATTTGATTTTAGTAGATGATTTGGTAAGTTATCATGCTGTCGGAGCACGATCTGTGGAAGATCAAGAACATCGCTTTGTAGCGAGTGGTCTTGACGCACCTGTTGGAATGAAAAATCCAACGTCAGGTAATATGAATATTCTGTTCAATGCAATTTATGCAGCGCAAAATAAGCAAACTTTCCTATATCACGGTCAGGAAGTAGAGACATCTGGCAATTCTTTAGCGCATGCTATTTTGCGTGGGTCTATAAATGAATATGGTAAAAATATTCCCAATTTCTATTATGAAAATCTCTTAAATGATATTCAACAGTATGAAGAAATGGGACTAGAGTACCCTTTTATCATGATTGATACTAATCATGATAACTCAGGCAAGTGTTATTTAGAACAAATTCGGATTGTCCGTCAAACCCTAATCAATCGTGACTGGAATGAAAAAATCAAAAAAATTGTACGCGGCTTTATGATTGAGTCTTACTTAGAAGATGGTCGTCAAAATGAGCCTGAAGTGTTTGGAAAATCCATTACAGACCCTTGTCTGGGTTGGGATAATACAGTCAGACTAGTCAAGGAAATATATACTACCCTATCTAAAAATGAAAAATAAGAAAGATGGGGAGTGGATTTGTAAAATCTGATAGTATTAGTGCATTAAGTTTTATTTTAGAAAGTAACCGAGTCTGGCACACTTTTGTCCCAGCCTCTTTTTAAAAAGATGATTAAAGGACATGGTATTGATATAGAGGAAATTTCTTCTATTCAAAAAGTTTATGAAAAAAATGCTCGCTTCGCCAAGAAAGTTTTGACTGTTGCTGAATTTGCACGGTTTGAAGAACTTTCTGGTAGGCGAAAAATGGAATATTTGGCAGGACGTTGGTCTGCTAAAGAGGCTTTTTCTAAAGCATGGGGGACTGGAATTGGTTGTGTCACTTTTCAGGATTTAGAAATTTTAAACAATGAAAAGGGAGCGCCTATTTTTACTAAGTCGCCTTTTTCTGGCAAGGTCTGGGTGTCGCTCAGCCATGCAGGTAATATTGTTACAGCTAGTGTTATTTTGGAGGAACATCATGAAAACGAGTCATCATCGACCTACTAGGGCTGTTGTGGATTTAGCTGCTATCCGCTTTAATATTAAACAAATTGCAGCGCATATTCCAAACAATGTGGAAAAATGGGCTGTTGTCAAGGCAGATGCCTATGGTCACGGTGCAGTTGCTGTTACGCAATCTATTGAGCCAATTGTGGATGGCTTTTGTGTTTCCAATATTGATGAAGCTGTAGAGTTGCGTGATGCCGGCATTACGAAAAAAATTTTGGTATTAGGAGTGTCAGATGTTCATGCCATTTCATTGGCAATTGAACGCAAAGTGACCTGTACCGTTGCTAGTTTAGAATGGATTGATTTGCTGCTACAGTCAAATATAGATGTAGCTGGTTTGGCTGTTCACATAAAAATTGATTCTGGGATGGGACGGATTGGTTTTCGAGATAGTCAAGATGCTCAAGAAGCCATTCATCGTTTGGAAAAAGCAGGTGCTCAGGTAGAAGGCATCTTCACCCATTTTGCAACAGCTGATGAAGCAGATACGCATAAGTTTGAAGCACAGTTGGCACGTTTTAAAGAAATTTTAGGGCAACTAGAAACCGTTCCACCGATTGTTCACGCTAGTAATTCTGCAACGACCCTTTGGCATGCAGATACTGTGATGAATGCGGTGCGTCTGGGTGATATTATCTATGGTCTCAATCCTAGCGGTCGTACCTTGCAGCTTCCTTACGAAATGAGACCGGCTCTTTCTCTGGTGTCGGAATTGGTTCATGTCAAGCAGCTGGAAGCAGGGGCAGATGTGGGTTATGGAGCCACTTACACTAGCGATAGCCCACAGTTCATTGGGACGATTCCATTAGGCTATGCTGACGGTTGGACGCGAGATATGCAAGGTTTTGATGTTCTAATTGACGGACAATCTTGTCCCATTGTTGGTCGTGTGTCTATGGATCAGATTACCGTTCGTCTACCTAAAGCTTGTCCTATTGGTACACCTGTCGTTTTTATCGGAGAAAGTGGCAAAGAATCCATTTCTGCAACAGATGTAGCAGAAAAACGAGGAACGATTAACTACGAGGTGCTTTGTTTGATTAGCGACCGTGTGCCTAGAGTTTATAAAGAATGAGCTGAAATTTAGAAGCAGTCGGAAACAGCCCAAAGAGTTATTGGAGGTTGTCTGTTTTAGTTTGCTTTTATAAATTATTGAAAAACAGAACTGAAAGAGGAATTATGAATTTACACCAACCTTTAACGGTTCTGCCGGGTGTGGGGCCGAAATCTGCTGAAAAATTTACTAAGCTAGGAATTGAAAGCCTGCAGGATTTGTTGCTCTATTTTCCATTTCGCTATGAAGATTTTAAAAGTAAAAATGTATTAGAATTGGAAGACGGCGAAAAGGCAGTTATTTCAGGGGTGGTGGCTACACCAGCAAATGTCCAGTACTATGGCTACAAGCGCAATCGCCTGCGTTTTACCATAAAGCAGGGAGAGGTGGTACTTGCAGTCAACTTCTTTAACCAACCTTATCTAGCAGACAAGGTAGAGGTTGGCTCAACCATTGCTATTTTCGGCAAATGGGATAAGGCAAAGGCTAGTTTGACTGGGATGAAAATTCTGGCGCAAGTAGAAGATGATTTGCAGCCAGTTTATCGAGTAGCTCAAGGGATTAGTCAAGCCAGTTTGGTCAAGGTCATTAAGACAGCCTTTGACCAAGGGTTGGAATTGCTCTTGGAGGAAAATTTGCCCCAAGTGTTGTTAGAACGCTATCAGTTGCTAGGACGGAGTCAGGCAGTACGGGCAATGCATTTCCCAAAGGATTTGGCAGAGTACAAGCAGGCTTTGCGTCGGATCAAGTTTGAAGAGCTTTTTTACTTTCAAATGCAGTTACAGGTCCTAAAGAGCGAAAGCAAGAATGCGAGTCAAGGGTTAGCTATTCCTTGGCGAGGTGATTTATTAGAAAAAAAGCTGACACTGCTACCTTTTGAATTGACAGCTGCCCAGAAGCGGAGTCTTGATGAAATTCTACAAGATATGAAAGCACCAACCCACATGAACCGGCTTTTGCAGGGAGATGTGGGTAGTGGAAAGACGGTGGTTGCAGGTTTAGCCATGTATGCTACCTATACGGCTGGTTTGCAGTCTGCTCTTATGGTACCGACTGAAATTTTGGCAGAGCAGCATTTTGATAGCTTGAGCCAACTTTTTCTTGAACTACGGATAATTCTGTTGACAGGAGGAATGAAGCCGACAGAACGCAGACAAGCACTAGAAGCGATTGAGGCTGGTCAGGTAGATATGATTGTCGGTACTCATGCTTTGATTCAAGAAAGTGTGACATATCATCAGCTTGGTCTGGTGATTATTGATGAACAGCACCGCTTTGGAGTGGGACAGAGACGAATTTTGCGAGAAAAAGGAAATAATCCTGATGTGCTCATGATGACTGCAACACCGATTCCGAGGACACTTGCGATCACTGCCTTTGGCGATATGGATGTGTCGGTTATTGATCAAATGCCAGCGGGGCGTAAGCCGATTATCACTCGCTGGGTCAAGCACGAGCAGCTGAATGTGGTTCTCAATTGGTTGGAGAAAGAGCTGCAACGAGGTGCTCAGGTCTATGTCATCTCTCCTTTGATTGAGGAGTCGGAAGCGCTGGATCTGAAAAATGCTATTGCTTTGGAAGAGGAATTAAAGGCTTATTTCGGTGACAAAGCACAAGTAGCTCTGCTACATGGTAAAATGAAGAGCGAAGAAAAAGATACTATTATGCAGGATTTTAAGAAAGGAAAAATTGACATTCTGGTTTCCACGACTGTTATTGAAGTCGGTGTCAATGTCCCCAATGCTACGGTCATGCTAATCATGGATGCGGATCGATTTGGGCTCAGTCAGCTCCACCAGTTACGTGGTCGGGTAGGACGTGGAGACAAGCAATCTTATGCGGTTCTCGTGGCTAATCCTAAGACAGAATCCGGCAAGAAACGCATGAAAATCATGACGGAAACGACTAACGGTTTCGTCTTGGCTGAGGAAGATTTGAAAATGCGTGGCTCTGGTGAAATCTTCGGCACGCGTCAATCAGGGATTCCAGAGTTTCAAGTGGCGGATATTGTAGAAGATTATCCAATTTTAGAAGAAGCCAGAAAAGTCGCTAGTCAAATTGTGTCCATTTCTGATTGGAGAACGCATGCAGACTGGCATATCGTAGCTCTTCATTTGGACAAGCAGGACTACTTGGATTGATTTTAGTTTATCATCATATATAAACCAAAAAACTTCACCATTTGGATGAAGTTTTTTAAATTAAGTTTTCTGAAAGAAATCTATAAGCCTGCTTTAAGTTTTTCGGGCTATACTAAATTCATCAAAAAGAAAGAGGTAAGTCCAATGACAGTAAACATTAAAGTACATTATAACAAAACATTCAAAAAATCAGGAAAGGAATCAGAAATATATGGCAAATAACTAAAAACAAAAGAGCTAAAAACTTTTTTCATAAATCTCCTAAACATAAAATATCCTAAGAAGCTTCGAAATATCGGAGCTTCTTATCTATGTAAAATTAACCTTCAATATAGTTTCTTAAGGCTTGTCCTCGCAGCCCAGCATTCAGAGCAATCAAGAGTTTGATACGAGCTTTAGGAGCATTGAGCTCTTTGACAAACATAATGCCTGATTCGTGTAACTTCACGCCGCCCCCTTCATAAGCGTAAACTGGCTCTGCAATGCCGTTAAAGCAACGAGATACAAGTGCAATTGGCAGCCCAGAATTCGCAAGTTGACTGAGCTTTTGGGCAACTTCTTGTGGGAGATTCCCAGCACCAAAGGCTTCAACGATGAGACCGTTTATCTTTTCCAAGTCTAACATATCAAGCAGTTCAGTTTTCATTCCAGCATAGGCTGGGATAATCGGTACTAACCCAGAAATTTTATCTAAATGAAAACGAACGCGTGGTTCAGCTGTTTTGAAATAGAGGATTTCTTGCTTCATAATCAGTCCGAGTGGTCCATGAGTTGGCGTTTGAAAAGTGCTGACATTGGTTGTATGCGTTTTGGTCACGTATTTGGCAGCATGGATTTCATCATTCATAACCACCAGAACGCCTTTTCCGCGTGCCTTGTCATCGCTTGCTACCCGAAGTGCAGATAAGTAATTGTAAACTCCGTCACTTCCTAGTTCATTGGAGCTTCGCATGGCACCGGTCAAGACGACAGGGATATCTGGAAGTTCCATGGTATCCAAAAAATAAGCTGTTTCTTCCAGAGTGTCCGTTCCATGAGTAATGACAACCCCGTCAAAATGCTTCCCGTCTGTCTTGATTTTTTGATACAATTGTAGCATGTGCTGTGGTGTTATGTGAGGGCTAGGAATATTGAAAACATCAAGAGCCGTCACTTGAATGCCTTCTAGAGGAACTGCAATATGGTTCATGGGATTGTGTTCGTTTGTGATGACTTTTCCAGTAGTATCCGCCTGCATGGAAATAGTACCGCCAGTATGTAAAACTAAAATTCTTTTGGTCATAAGTGAGCTTCTCCTGAATCTATGCTATAATTATTGTATCATAAAAGAAAGAGATGAGAAATGAATGGAAATCAAAGCAGTCTTCTTTGATATTGATGGAACATTAGTAAACGATAGTCGGACGGTCTTGAAATCCACAGAACAAGCGATTCATAGTTTGAAACAGCAAGGAATTTTAGTTGGTTTAGCCACAGGAAGAGGTCCCTTTTTTGTTCAATCCTTTATGGAACAGTTGGATTTAGATTTTGCAGTAACCTATAATGGACAATATATTTTTTCAAAAGAGAAAGTCATTTCTGCCAAGCCAATTGATAAAACCAGTTTGCGTCACCTGATTCAGTATGCTCGCCAGCATAAAATAGAAATCTCGTTTGGAACAAAATCAGGAGTGGTTGGCTCCAAAATCATGAGCTTTGGCATGAGCAAGTTTTCTCAATGGACCAGTCGTTTTGTTCCGAAGAAGATGACACATTTGGTCAATAAAAGTTTCAATAATGTAATCAGCAAGGCACTTCCCCAACAACAGAATGATTTGTTTAAGTCTATTCAAGAGCCGATTTACCAAGTATTGATGTTGGCAACACCGAAAGAAACACAAACTATCGAAGCGGATTTTCCAGATTTAAAGTTTACTCGTAGCAGTCCTTTCGCAGCTGATATCGTCAATCAAGGAATGTCAAAGTTAGAAGGAATTAAGCTGGTCGGAAAAGAATACGGTTTTGACATCAATCAAGTCATGGCTTTTGGTGATTCTGATAATGATGTTGAGATGTTAGCGGGCGTTGGTATGTCTATTGCCATGGGAAATGGAACCAGTCGAGTGAAAGAAGTTGCAAAACACACGACCAGCAGCAATAGTCAGGACGGGATTCATAAAGCTTTGGAACACTTTGGCATTTTAGCGAGTGAAAAAGTCTTTATCAGTAGTGACCACCATTTTAATAAGGTCAAAGAATTTCATGGGACAATGGACGAATGCACACAGGAAGAACCCATTCTGTGGACACCAGAAGGTGCTCGTCACCGTGCAGGCTTCAAGGTAGAAGAACTAGTGGAATTTTTACGAGCAGCCAGTCCTTCTGAAGAGGTCTTTGAGCAGTCTGTTCAATCTTTGCACGAAGCTGTGAACAAAGCTGCTGAAAAAGTCAAAAAGAAGAGCAAAGCAGAGATGTCTCTCGTTGGGCAAGTAGATGCACTGATTGATATGTTGTATTTTACCTATGGCAGTTTTGTGTTAATGGGAGTGGATCCGGAATACTTGTTTGAGATTGTCCACCGAGCCAATATGGGTAAACTCTTCCCAGATGGCAAAGCGCACTTTGACCCAGTTACTCATAAAATTTTAAAACCAGATGATTGGGAAAAAAATTATGCACCGGAACCTGCTATCAAAAAAGAGCTTGAACGTCAAATTCAAGCCTATCAACGAAATTGTGAAAAAAATGAAGAATAAAAAAGAGGAGAGACTGGTTTATGCCAATCTCTCTTTATCTTTGTATTATAATGTTTTTTCTTTATCACGGACAACAAGCAAGTCAACTTTTGCGTGACGCAAGATGTATTCAGATGAAGAGCCAACCAGTAACCGTTCAAAGGCGTTAAGCCCAGTAGCACCAACCATGATGAGGTCAACTTTTTGTTCTTCTGGAATATCTGTTGCAAGAAGGGTTTTCGGATTTCCCATTTCAACAATTGTGACAACATTTGCCACGCCGGCTTCTTTGGCTTTTTCAGCATATTGATCCATGAGTTTCTTTGCATCTTCTTGCAATTCTTCATAGACTTCTGCATCAAATGTAGAAACGCTTTGCAAGGCACGTGTATCAATAACATGTGCTATTGTTAAACGCGAATTATTTCTAAGCGCAACATTTACACCCTTTTCAAAGGCAAGCTCAGCTTCGTGAGAACCGTCAACAGCGACCATAATGTTTTGATATCTTTGTAGCATAGGAATACCTCCATTCTTTCTTTAGTTATATTGTAACCCTTTACATGAAAAAAGTAAAGCATTTTCATGCAGACTTTACAAGAAGTTTTTTAGATTTTTTAGAAAAATTGCGTTATAATAAATTGACTCTTTTGAAATGAGGAAAAATTCGATGAAAGAATTTAATAAATCAACAAAATTAGAACATGTGGCTTATGATATTCGGGGTCCCGTCTTAGAAGAAGCAATGCGGATGCGTGCAAATGGTGAGAAAATCCTTCGGTTGAACACAGGAAACCCTGCCGAGTTTGGTTTTACGGCACCAGATGAAGTGATTCATGATTTAATTATGAATGCACGGGATAGTGAGGGCTATTCAGACTCGAAAGGGATTTTTTCTGCTCGGAAAGCTATTATGCAATATTGCCAGTTAAAGAATATTCCAAATGTTGATATTGACGATGTCTACCTTGGAAATGGGGTTAGCGAGTTGATTGTCATGTCTATGCAAGGTTTGCTAGACAATGGTGATGAGGTGCTGGTACCTATGCCGGATTATCCTCTCTGGACGGCAGCGGTCAGTTTAGCGGGAGGAAATGCAGTTCATTATCTTTGTGATGAAGCGGCAGATTGGTATCCAGATATTGATGACATTAAATCAAAAATTACCTCTAATACAAAGGCTATTGTCGTTATCAATCCAAACAATCCGACAGGAGCCTTATATCCTAAGGCAGTGTTAGAAGAACTTGTTGAAGTTGCGCGGCAAAACAATTTGATTATTTTTGCGGATGAGATTTATGACCGTTTAGTGATGGACGGTGAGAAACATACGGCTATCGCAAGTTTGGCTCCTGACCTTTTTTGTGTCAGCATGAACGGCTTGTCTAAATCGCACCGTATTGCTGGTTTTCGTGTCGGATGGATGGTACTGTCTGGTCCTAAATATCACGTAAAAGATTATATTGAAGGGCTGAATATGCTATCCAATATGCGGTTGTGTTCAAATGTCTTATCTCAGCATGTGGTACAAACGTCACTCGGCGGTTATCAATCAGTCGATGAATTGCTACTTCCTGGCGGACGGATTTATGAGCAACGGAATTTTATTTATAAAGCTATCAATGAAATTCCAGGTCTATCTGCAGTAAAACCTAAAGCAGGGCTTTACATTTTCCCTAAAATTGATAGAGAAATGTATCAAGTAGATGATGACGAACAATTCGTGCTGGATTTCTTAAAGCAAGAAAAGATTTTACTGGTGCATGGACGGGGCTTTAATTGGAAAGATCCTGATCATTTCCGGATTGTTTATCTGCCTCGTGTAGATGAACTGGCGCAAATCCAAGAGAAGATGACTCGTTTCTTAAGGCAATATCGGAGATAATAGAAAGCGAGACAGACTCGCATGATTGCTGACGCGTTCACCTACTGCATCGTCAATTTATTACACAGTGTGCTATGAAGCTGGAGACTTTCGTCCCAGCTTTTTGTGCTAATATGGAGGAGTGAGAAGGCTAGCCAAGCTAATTGCACACAATTGTATCTCAATAAACAATTTTCAGATAATTGTTGAAGATTAAAGCGTTTTATGGTATAATCAATAAGATTATATGCGAGGTAAATTATGGCAAACTTATTAGCAAAAACACGAAAAATTACATCTATTTTGCGTCGTTCAGATGAGCGATTACAAGATGAATTACCTTACAATGCAATTACCCAGCAGCTAGCTGAAATTATGGATTGCAATGCTTGTATTGTAAACAGTAAAGGGCGTCTTTTGGGGTATTTCATGCGCTACAAGACGAATAATGACCGAGTGGAAGCATTTTATCAAACGAAAATCTTCCCAGAAGAGTATGTTCGCACAGCGAATTTAATGTATGATACAGAAGCCAATCTTCCTGTCAATCATGATTTGTCAATTTTTCCAGTCGAAACCAAAGATGAATTTCCAGATGGCTTGACGACAATTTCACCTATCCATGTTTCAGGGATTCGCTTAGGAACTTTGATTGTTTGGCGCAATGATAAAGAATTTGATGATGATGATTTGATTTTGGTTGAAATTGCAAGTACAGTGGTTGGTATTCAGTTGCTCAACTTCCAACGAGAAGAAGATGAAAAAAATATTCGTCGCAGAACAGCGGTAACCATGGCTGTGAATACTCTATCTTATTCAGAATTACGAGCTGTTTCAGCAATTTTGGGTGAATTAAATGGCAATGAAGGTCAATTGACAGCATCGGTCATTGCGGATCGTATTGGCATTACTCGCTCAGTGATTGTCAATGCTCTGCGTAAACTAGAGAGTGCAGGCATTATTGAAAGTCGTTCTTTGGGAATGAAAGGAACCTATCTTAAAGTCCTTATTCCCGATGTCTTTGAAGAGATTAAAAAGAGAGATTACTGATGACAAAAGCATTGATTTCGATTGATTATACGGTGGATTTTGTGGCAGATGATGGCAAGTTGACAGCTGGAGCTCCAGCTCAGGCAATTTCTGAAGCTATTGCCCAAGTGACCGAGGCAGCTTTTGAGCGAGGAGATTATATCTTTTTTGCCATTGATGCCCATGACGAAGGAGATACTTTCCACCCGGAAAGTAAACTCTTTCCACCACATAACATCAAAGGCACTAGTGGACGTAACCTTTATGGACCGTTGGCGGATTTTTATCAGGAGCATAAAGCAGATTCTCGCGTCTTTTGGATGGATAAACGGCATTATTCAGCTTTTTCGGGAACAGATTTGGATATTCGTCTGCGAGAAAGAAAAGTTGACACGGTGATTTTGACTGGTGTTCTGACGGATATTTGCGTTCTCCACACAGCTATTGATGCCTATAATTTAGGGTATCAAATTGAGGTGGTAGAGTCTGCTGTAGCTTCTCTTTCGGAGGAAAATCATAAATTTGCACTAAACCACTTGCAAAATGTTTTAGGTTCGACTATAATAGATAACAATTTAAAAGTAAAAAAGCAGTAGAGTAGGCTTGTTGACTTGAACAGAGAGTGCTGAAAGCTGAGAGCAGCACCAAGGAAGCAAAATCCGAAGAACATACTGTCAATGATATAATGGTTTTTTCTATGCTATTTATGGTAAAGGATGATATTGTCTAAAACTATTATATCATTGCAAGAAATTTGTGTGAATCAAAGCGCAAACGTCTGCTCACGTTACGAGCTAGAGGTTGCAATGCAACGAATAACAGTGGTACCACGGCTTTCGTCTGTTTTACAGGCGGAAGCCGTTTTTCTATAGCTCTTAATGTTTTAGCGTTTAGAGCTATGATTATAGATTTACGTAGTAAAGTCAATGTTCCTTATAATTCTTAGTACTTAGAGGAGCGGTTGCAATTTTGTTAGTTGGACAAAAGCTGTAAACAAAAAATGCTTCCTATTTTTAGTATCTAGAGCTACGGGCGTAGATTTCTATAAGTAATTTGTGGCAAGTTGACGATTTAACTGAAATGAATTTAGAAAGAGGTAGAGAATATGAAAGAAGTTTTTATTGGAAACTACGGTTTGGAACAAGTTGGTCAGAAAATGATAGCGACTGGGTGGGTTGCAAATATCCGAAATCATGGGAAATTGGCTTTTATAGAGCTACGAGACCGAGAAGGACTGCTTCAAATTTTTGTCGCAGGTGATAGCCCGGCTTTTACTGAAATTGAACATCTACATAAAGAAGATGTGATTGCTGTTACAGGAGAAGTTGTCGAGCGAGAAGCCCGCTTTGTCAACAAAGCTATCAAGTCTGGACAGGTGGAGCTGCGAGCAGAGGCAATTCAAATCCTTGCAAGTAGTAAGCCTCTTCCTTTTGAACTCGATCAGCACGCCCATACAGGAGAAGAGTTGAGACAGAAATATCGCTATCTGGATTTGCGTCGGAGTAAGATGACAGAGAACCTCAAACTTCGTCACCAAGTAACCAGCACAATTCGTGACTACTTAAACGGTAAGGATTTTCTGGAAGTGGAGACACCTTATTTGACGAAATCTACACCAGAAGGAGCCAGAGATTTTTTGGTTCCTAGTCGAGTTTTTAAAAATCAATTTTATGCCTTGCCACAAAGTCCGCAAATGTTGAAGCAACTTTTAATGGGAGCTGGCTTGGAGCGTTATTATCAAATTGTTCGTTGTTTTCGAGACGAGGATCTACGAGGAGACCGTCAGCCTGAATTTACTCAGGTCGATATGGAAATGAGCTTTGCTAGTGAAAAAGACATTCGCATGCTTGTAGAAGAGATGCTCAAAGCGGTTGTTAAGAAAACTCATGGTTTGGAGCTGACAGAAGCTTTTCCGACTATCAGTTATGAAGAAGCCATGAACCGCTTTGGTACAGATAAGCCGGATACGCGATTTGGTTTGGAATTAAAAAATCTGACCAATCTCTGTCAGGATAATCCCTCTCTTTTGCTGAAGCAGGCTTTTGCTCATCACGAAGAATTATGGGGCATTTGTGTTCCAAATGCTACGGATTCTTTCACGAAGAAGCAGCTCAGTCATTTCTATCAGGAAATGAAAGAATTTGGAGCTAGTAGGTTTGCTAGTCTTAAGGTGGAAGCAGGTGAATTTCAAGGGGATTTGGCTTCGACTTTTGAAGTAGAAGCAACAGCTTTCGTAGACCAATTCGAAGCGCAAGACGGTGATTTGCTTTTACTGGTCATCGCCAAGAAAAGACAAGCCCAAGAAGCTCTAGGGCACTTGCGATTGGAGATTGCCAAACAATTAGACTTAATCGATCAGAGTCGACTGGACTTCCTTTGGGTGCTGGATTGGCCTTTGCTAGAGTGGAATGAGGAGCAGGGGCGCTATCAAGCCATGCACCACCCATTCACCCAAGGAATTTTTGAAAATGAGAAAGAAGATTTAGCTTCAATCAAAAGTCATGCCTATGATATTGTCCTTAATGGCTATGAAATTGGGGGCGGTAGTTTACGGATTCATGATCGAAAGAGTCAAGAAGCTATGTTTGAACTTCTGGGTATGGAAAAAGAAGATTACGAGCGTGACTTTGGCTTTTTCTTAGAAGCGCTTGATTATGGTTTTCCGCCGCATGGTGGTCTAGCACTGGGCTTGGATCGATTGGTTATGATTTTAGCTGGTGAAGAAAATATCCGTCAGGTCATTGCCTTTCCTAAAAATGGAACTGGTTTTGATCCTATGCTAGAAAGTCCCAGCCAAGTAGATGCGAGTCAAGTGAAAGAACTTCATTTGGAATTGAAGAACTAAGCCTATTTGTGATAAAATAAGAAGATGGTTGTTTTTCGGTTATGCTGAAAAATAAAAGAAGAGAAAGGAAACAGAGATGAAAATTACTCAAGAGGAAGTAACGCATGTTGCCAACCTGTCAAAACTAGCTTTTTCACCTGAAGAAACGGCAGAATTTGCGACAACTTTGTCAAAAATTGTGGATATGGTGGAGTTGTTAAACGAAGTTGATACGACTGGTGTGCCTTTTACATCAAATGTTGCAGAAAATGTCAACTATATGCGTGAAGATGTAGCAGTTGCAGGTTGGAATCGAGAAGAACTTTTCCAAAATGTTCCTGAAAAGGAGCGAGGCTATATCAAAGTGCCTGCTATTCTAGATGACGGAGGAGACGCCTAATGACTTTGAATCAAAAAACAATTGAAGAATTGCATAATCTCCTTGTCAAAAAGGAACTTTCCGCAGTTGAGCTGACGAAAGCTACTCTGGAAGATATTAAGAGTCGAGAAAGTTCCATTGATAGCTTTATTACGATTAGTGAAGAAGAAGCATTGGCGCAAGCGGCAGCAGTAGACGCGAAGGGAATTGATGCAGATAATTTTATGAGCGGGATTCCACTAGCTGTTAAGGACAATATTTCTACTAAGGGGGTTCTGACGACAGCTGCCTCCAAGATACTCTACAATTACAAGCCGATTTTCGATGCAACCAGTGTGGAAAAACTCCATGAAAAAGACATGATTGTCATTGGTAAGACCAATATGGACGAATTTGCCATGGGCGGCTCCAGTGAAAATTCTTATTTTAAGACTACGAAAAATGCTTGGGACGCTACAAAAGTTCCCGGAGGCTCATCTGGTGGTTCAGCGACAGCAGTTGCTTCTGGTCAAGTTCGCTTGTCTTTAGGTTCTGATACTGGTGGTTCTATCCGTCAGCCAGCTTCCTTTAACGGAGTGGTCGGACTGAAGCCAACTTATGGGCGTGTTTCTCGTTTTGGACTCATTGCTTTTGGGAGCTCGTTGGATCAAATTGGACCATTTTCTCGGACGGTCAAAGAAAACGCTCAGCTTTTGGGCGTAATTGCAGGCAATGACAAAAAAGACTCAACTTCTTCTCAACGAGCTGTTCCTGATTTCACTAGCAAGATTGGCCAAGATATTAAAGGATTAAAAATTGCTCTTCCGAAAGAATATATGGGTGAAGGGATTGATGAAAAAGTCAAGGAACGCATTTTAGCGGCTGCCAAGCATTTGGAAAGTCTGGGAGCGATTGTTGAAGAAGTTAGCCTGCCCCACAGCAAATATGGGGTAGCGGTTTACTATATCATCGCTTCTTCTGAAGCCAGTTCCAACTTGCAACGTTTTGACGGGATTCGTTATGGCTATCGGGCAGAAGAGATTGAAAACTTAGAGGACGTCTATGTCAAATCTCGCAGTCAAGGTTTTGGTGAGGAAGTGAAGCGTCGGATTATGCTCGGAACGTTTAGTCTATCGTCTGGTTATTATGATGCTTATTTCAAAAAGGCGGGTCAAGTTCGGACGCTCATTATGCAGGATTTTGCCAAGGTCTTTGAAAAGTATGACTTGATTTTAGGACCAACTGCGCCGACGGTTGCTTACGACTTAGGAACTCAAAGTCACGATCCAGTAGCTATGTATTTGGCTGATCTTTTGACCATTCCGGTCAATTTAGCAGGGCTTCCTGGCATTTCCATTCCAGCAGGCTTTGCGGATGGTCTGCCGGTTGGGCTGCAATTGATTGGAAATCATTTTGATGAAGAAACGATTTACCAAGTAGCAGCAGCTTTTGAAGCAACGACAGACTACCACAAGCAAAAACCAGTCATTTTTGGAGGTGAAAAATAATGAACTTTGAAACGATTATTGGACTAGAAGTCCACGTTGAATTAAAAACAAATTCAAAAATTTTCTCACCAGCACCGGCTCATTTCGGGGAAGATCCAAATACCAACACCAATATCATTGACTGGTCTTTCCCAGGTGTCCTGCCGGTGATGAACAAGGGAGTTATTGATTACGGTATTAAGGCTGCTCTGGCACTCAATATGGATATTCATCAAAAGATGCACTTTGATCGCAAGAATTATTTCTATCCAGACAATCCGAAAGCCTATCAAATCTCTCAATTTGACGAGCCGATTGGTTATAATGGCTGGATTGAAATCGAGCTGGAAGACGGTGCGACTAAGAAAATTCGCATTGAGCGGGCTCATTTGGAAGAGGACGCTGGCAAGAACACTCATGGCAGCGATGGTTATTCTTATGTTGACCTTAATCGTCAAGGGGTGCCTTTGATTGAGATTGTTTCAGAAGCTGATATGCGCAGTCCAGAAGAGGCTTATGCTTACTTAACGGCGCTCAAAGAAATTATCCAGTATACGGGTATTTCTGACGTCAAAATGGAAGAAGGCTCCATGCGCGTGGATGCCAATATTTCTATTCGTCCTTATGGTCAAGAAGAGTTTGGAACCAAGACAGAACTAAAAAATCTTAATTCCTTCAATTTTGTTCGTAAGGGCTTGGCTTTTGAGGAAAAACGTCAGGCTGAGATTTTGCGTAGCGGTGGTCAGATTCGTCAAGAAACTCGCCGTTACGATGAAGCAACAGGCGAAACTCTTTTGATGCGGGTTAAAGAAGGTTCGGCAGATTATCGTTATTTCCCAGAGCCTGACCTACCAATTTTTGAGATTGATGATAGTTGGATTGAGGCAGTGCGCTCAGATTTACCAGCCTTTCCAAAAGAACGTCGGGCTAAGTACAAGGCAGACTTTGGATTGTCAGACTATGATGCTAAGCAATTAACAGCGACGAAGAACATCTCAGATTTCTTTGAAGCTGCGGTGGCAGCAGGCGGAGACGCAAAATCTGTGTCAAACTGGCTCCAAGGTGAGGTGGCTCAATATCTCAATGCGGAAGGTAAAACCATTGAAGAAATCGGTTTGACACCAGTCAATTTGACTGAAATGTTGAGTTTGGTGGCAGACGGTACGATTTCCTCTAAAATTGCCAAAAAAGTCTTTGTTCATTTGGCGAAAAATGGTGGGTCAGCCAAGGAATACGTTGAAAAAGCTGGCTTGGTGCAAATTTCTGATCCAGCACAACTTCTGCCAATCATTCAAGAGGTTTTTGCTAACAATGAAAAAGCTCTTAACGATTACAAGAGTGGCAACAAAAATGCAGCCAAGTCCCTGATTGGTCAGCTCATGAAAGCTACCAAAGGTCAAGCCAATCCACAAGTAGCTCAAAAGCTACTTAATGAGGAATTAGCGAAGTTGTAAAATCTAAAAAATCAGTCGTTTTGGCTGATTTTTTGTGCTATAATCATAAAATGGAAAAGTTTAGGGGTAAGATATGTCAAAAATAGCAAAGGGCACCATTTTAACCTTAGTCGCAGGAATTGCATGGGGCTTGTCTGGGACGAGCGGACAATACTTGATGGCGCATGGATTTCCGGTTTTAGTTTTAACAAATGTCCGACTTATAATCGCAGGGGCTTTGTTGGTATTGTATATGGTGCTAGCTAATCGTAGAAAATTGATTGAAATGATAAAAGACCGAAAAGCAATAATGTCTTTGGCACTGTTTGCTTTGTTAGGATTGTTGCTCAATCAATTTGCTTATTTAAAGTCTATTTATGAAAGCAATGCAGGAACGGCAACCGTTTTACAATATGTCTGTCCGGTGGGAATCCTTGCTTACACTTGTCTCAAAGACCGTGTTGCACCTACTGTGACAGAAGTATTGTCTATGATATTAGCGGTTGGTGGAACCTTTTTGATTGCCACCCATGGACAACTCAATCAGTTATCTGTCACACCTGCAGGACTGTTCTGGGGGCTGTTTGCCGCATTCACTTACGCTTTGTATATTCTTATTCCGATTCAGCTGATAAAGACATGGGGTAGTATTCCGGTGATTGGAGTGGGCATGATGCTAGCAGGCATTGTCTTAACGCCATTTAGCGGTATTTTGCGTTTTCATTGGCAGTTGTCAATGAAAGTATATCTGGCTTTAGCGGGGATTATTTTAGTGGGGACAATCCTCGCCTATACACTGTTTCTCAAAGGAACCAGTTTAGTCGGGCCTGTGAAATCTAGCCTTCTAGCGGCTGTTGAGCCTATATCGGCTGTGTTTTTCGCCTTTCTCATTATGCACGAGCAATTTTATCTCGTAGATTTTGCTGGTATGTTTATGATTTTATCAGCGGTCGCCTTGATTTCTATAAAAGATTTGATATTGGAAAAAAGAAAAGGGATCTTATAAAAAGACAGAGCTGTTTATTTCACTCTGCCTTTTATTTTGAAAATAATTGCCAAAAGAAATCAATAATATACGTCAAACCATAAGTATAAATGACCAGTGTGATTGGTTTGCATAATACAATAATTATCATATATTTTTTAAAAGTCATTTTCGTAAGGGCAGCCAGCATGCAGAGAAAGTCTGCTGGGCTGATAGGCCAAATCATCATAAAGATGAAAAAACGCTCAAAACGATTGCCCTCATCCAGCCAGCCAATGTATTTGTCATAGGTGCGTTTGCTGACGACAGATTGGACAAAAGCCGGACCGTAGGTACGCGCTAGATAAAAAATAATAGCACAGCCAATGACGATACCAACATAATTATAAATGGTACCAATGATATGACCATAAATGAAGACACCAGCAACCGAAGTCAAAGCTCCAGGAATAATAGGAACAACTGTTTGTAGGATTTGCAGGAAAATAAAGAGTGACGGTCCCCAAATGCCAGCTTGCTTAATAAAGGCTGACAGGGTTTCTTTGGATTGTAAAATGCCAGCATAATAGGCCCAGATACAGAAAATCACCGTCCCAACTGCTCCGATAATAGAAGACCAGTTGATAAATTTTTGTAAAAAAGGGGAAACGGCAGTCATTTTCTTGCTCGTATTTGCCATAAATTCCTCCGTGTTAAATTCTCTATTCTTACTATAACATTTTTAAACATTTTTTGGCAAATTGTACATAAAATCGATGAAAAAATCTAGGGTGCGAAAACTCTTTTTTTATGTTAAAATAGGTAGAAGTATAATGTTTGGAGAGAAATGTGGCAATTGAAAACTACATGCCTGATTTTGCGATTGAGGCAGTTTACGATTTGACAGTTGAAAGTTTAAAAAAACACGGTATCAAGGCTGTTTTGGTGGATTTAGATAATACTCTTATCGCATGGAACAATCCCGATGGAACACCAGAAATGAAGCAGTGGCTCCATGATGTGCGCGATGCAGGAATTCGGATTATTGTAGTGTCCAATAACACTAAAAAACGAGTGAAGCGAGCAGTTGAAAAGTTTGAGATTGATTATGTCTGTTGGTCTATGAAACCATTCACTTGGGGGATTGATCGGGCACTGAAAGAATTTCATTTTGAGAAAAATGAAGTGGTTATGGTGGGAGATCAGCTCATGACTGATATTCGAGCTGCTCATAGAGCAGGAATTCGTTCGATTTTGGTCAAGCCACTGGTCGAGCATGATTCGTTAAAGACCCAGATTAATCGAGCTCGTGAGCGTCGTGTGTTGAAAAAAATCACCGAAAAATACGAACCGATTGAGTATAAAAAAGGAATTTAAACATGGAAGACATTCTCTGTATTGGGTGCGGAGCACCGATTCAGACAAAATATAAGGATAGGCTTGGCTACACCCCTCAGTCGGCTTTGGAAAAGGGAATGGAGACAGGTGAGCTGTATTGTCAGCGCTGTTTCCGTCTGCGTCACTACAACGAAATTACCGATGTGCAATTGACTGACGATGATTTTCTCAGACTTCTCCACGAAGTCGGCGACAGCAATGCTCTCGTAGTCAATGTAGTAGATATTTTTGATTTTAATGGTTCAGTCATTCCGGGTTTGCCACGTTTTGTGGCTGGCAATGATGTGCTGTTGGTTGGGAATAAAAAAGACATTCTCCCCAAGTCGGTCAAGACGAGAAAGGTTACCCAATGGCTGACAGAGCGGGCTCACGAGGAAGGACTGCGCCCTGTTGATGTAGTTTTGACCTCAGCTCAAAACAAGCAAGCGATTAAAGAATTGATTGAAAAGATTGAGCACTATCGGAAAGGTCGAGATGTTTATGTGGTCGGTGTGACCAATGTCGGTAAGTCCACGCTTATCAATGCCATTATTCAGGAAATTACCGGAGATAAGGAAGTTATTACGACTTCACGATTTCCAGGGACGACACTAGATAAGATTGAAATTCCGCTGGCTGACGGCAGTCATATCTACGACACACCAGGGATTATCCACCGCCACCAAATGGCTCATTATCTGTCTGCTAAAAATCTCAAATATATCAGTCCGAAAAAGGAAATCAAGCCCAAAACATATCAACTCAATCGTGAACAAACCCTCTTTTTAGGGGGCTTGGGACGCTTTGATTTTGTGTCGGGTGATAAGCAGGGCTTTACGGCTTATTTTGACAATGAACTCAAATTGCACCGCACCAAGCTTGCGGGAGCGGGCGAATTTTATGAAAAGCATGTTGGCTCTTTGCTAACACCGCCCTCTAAAAAAGAAGTATCAGATTTTCCTCAGTTAGTCAAACATGAGTTGAAAATTGAAGCCAAAACAGATGTAGTTTTTTCAGGCTTGGGCTGGATTCGTGTGACAGGACCAGCAAAGATTGCAGCCTGGGCGCCAGAGGGAGTAGCAGTAGTGATCCGCAAAGCCATTATCTAAGAGGAAATGGCTGTTAGAAAAATAAAGAGAAGATAAACGAAATAAGAAACAAAAGAGGAATCTATGTCATTAACATCCAAACAACGAGCTTTTTTAAATAGTCAAGCTCACAGTCTCAAACCAATCATTCAAATTGGCAAAAACGGTCTCAACGACCAGATTAAAACGAGTGTTCGTCAAGCTCTAGATGCTAGAGAATTGATTAAAGTAACTCTTCTGCAAAATACAGATGAGAACATCCATGAAGTATCAGAAATTCTCGAAGAGGAAATCGGTGTGAATACTGTTCAAAAAATTGGTCGCACTTTAATTCTGTACAAGCAGTCTAGCAAAAAAGAAAACCGCAAAATTTCAGTAAAGGTAAAAGAAATTTAGAGGAAGCAGCCTATGGCAATTGAATTACTGACTCCTTTCACCAAGGTGAAGTTGGAACCAGAAGTAAAAGCAAAAAAAAGAAAGCAAGTTGGGATTTTAGGTGGAAATTTCAATCCAGTTCACAATGCCCATTTGGTCGTAGCTGATCAAGTTCGGCAACAATTATGTTTAGAGCAGGTCTTGCTGATGCCTGAGTATGAGCCACCACATGTTGATAAAAAATCAACGATTGATGAGAAGCACCGACTGAAAATGCTAGAGTTGGCAATTGAAGGCATTGAAGGTCTGGGAATTGAAACCATTGAGCTGGAGAGAAAAGGGATTAGTTACACCTATGATACGATGAAATTTTTGACGGAAAAACATCCAGATACAGATTATTATTTCATCATCGGAGCGGATATGGTAGATTACCTTCCCAAGTGGCATCGGATTGACGAATTAGTCGATTTGGTTCAATTTGTTGGGGTTCAGCGCCCCCGCTATAAAGCAGGAACATCTTATCCAGTTATCTGGGTAGATGTGCCGTTGATGGATATTTCTTCGAGTATGGTTCGAGCTTTTCTGGCTCAAGGTCGGACGCCGAATTTTCTCCTACCCAAGCCAGTTTTAGACTATATTGAGAAAGAAGGGCTTTACAATGGGATATGAAACTTATGTGGGAATTTCTCGTGAGCAACTTTTAGTCAAAATGCAGCAACTTCTACCAGAAAAACGTTTTAAGCATTGCCTTGGAGTGGAACAAGCAGCGATTAACTTGGCAGAGCGCTTCGGAGCAGATGTAGAAAAAGCTGGTTTGGCAGGTCTGCTCCATGATTATGCGAAAAAGCTCTCTGACGAAGAATTTCTGGCGCTGATTGATAAGTATGCTTTGGATCCAGCATTGAAAGATTGGGGAAATAATGTCTGGCATGGCATGGTCGGCATTTATAAAATTCAGGAAGATTTAGGGTTGACAGATCCAGAAATTTTGAGAGCTATTGAGGTTCATACCGTAGGTTCTGCTCAGATGTCCGATTTAGATAAGGTGGTTTATGTAGCAGACTATATTGAGCCTAATCGGGACTTTCCAGGAGTGGAGCAAGCGCGTGAAATTGCTCATGTTTCGCTCAACCAAGCTGTGGCTTATGAAACGGCACATACAGTGGAACACTTGGCACACAAGGGCTTGCCTATCTATCCTCAAACTTTGGAAACTTACAATGCTTATGTACACTATTTAGAGAAACATTAAAACGAAGAGGACTACATGAAAGAACAAGAACTATTAGAAATTGTTGTAAAAGCAGCGGATGAAAAACGAGCAGAAGACATTACTGTGCTAGATTTGCAAGGATTGACGACGATGACAGACTATTTTGTCATTGCCAGCTCTATGAACAGCCGTCAACTAGAGGCTATTGCTGATAATATTCGTGAAAAAGTCACAGAAGCAGGGCAATCAGCTAGCCATGTAGAAGGAGACTCTGCTGGAGGCTGGGTACTTTTGGATCTAGGCGAGGTGGTTGTTCATATTTTTTCTGAGGAAATGCGGAATCACTACAACCTTGAAAAACTCTGGCATGAAGCCGTTGGTGTGGATGTGACACCATTGCTTGAGAAACAAGCCTTGTAGATAAAAAACGATGAGGGTTGAGGACATTGTCCCAACCTCTTTCAATGAGAAGAAAGGAAGAGTACCTTTTTGGTACTTCTAGATAAGATGACAACTTATGAAACCTTCGCATCAGTCTATGATGCTATTATGGATGATAGTCTTTATGATAAATGGACCGATTTTTCGCTCCGCCATTTTCCAAAAAATAAGAAAAAGCTCTTAGAATTAGCTTGTGGAACAGGAATTCAATCCGTACGCTTTGCCAAAGCTGGCTTTGATGTGGCAGGACTTGATTTGAGTGATGAGATGCTTGAAATCGCTCGTAAACGTGCCAAAGAAGCAGGTGAAGCTATTGAATTCAGACAGGGCAACATGCTTGATTTGTCGCAGGTTGGTAAATACGACTTGGTGACTTGTTACTCTGATTCAATTTGCTACATGGTCGATGAAGTTGAAGTCGGTGATGTCTTTCAGCAAGTTTACCACTGCTTAAACGAAGGCGGCGTTTTCATTTTTGATGTGCACTCAACTTACCAAACTGATACAGTTTTTCCTGGCTATTCTTACCATGAAAACGCTGATGAATTTGCCATGGTCTGGGATACATACGCCGATGAAGCACCCCATTCAGTCGTGCATGAATTGACCTTCTTCTTGCAAGACGAAGACGGACGCTTCACACGTTACGACGAAGTCCACGAAGAACGCACTTACGAAATTCTGACCTATGATATTTTACTGGAACAAGCTGGATTTAAAAATGTTAAAATCTATGCAGATTTTGAAGACCAAGCACCGAAAAAGGAAAGCAAACGTTGGTTTTTTGTGGCGGAGAAATGAGATGACTGTTACTGGTATTATCGCAGAATTTAATCCCTTTCACAATGGTCACAAATATTTGCTGTCGCAGGCTGATGGTGTGAAGGTTGTTGCTATGTCGGGTAATTTTGTCCAACGTGGTGAGCCTGCGATTGTGGATAAGTGGACACGCGCGGAAATGGCTCTGCGAAATGGCGCTGATTTGGTGGTTGAATTGCCATTTTTGGTGGCTGTTCAGTCAGCGGATTACTTTGCACAAGGTGCGATGGACATTTTAGAACGTCTAGGTGTGAATAAGTTAGCCTTTGGTACGGAAGAGGTCTTAGATTATCAACACTTTTCACAGATTTATGGGGACAATCGACAGAAAATGGTGGACTATTTGCAAAGCTTGCCAGATGATTTGTCTTATCCACAGAAAACGCAGAAAATGTGGGAAAAGTTTGCTGGTGTGAAATTCACAGGCAATACACCCAATCACATTTTAGGGCTGTCCTATGCTAAAGCTTGCGCGAATAAGGCTATCGAGCTTCTCCCAATCAAACGTCAGGGAGCTGGTTATCATTCACAAGAAGAAAATTTAAAATACGCCTCTGCTACGGCTCTTAGAGATCGTCTTAATTGTCCAGATTTTTTGGAGAAATTTACCCCGGCTCATGAACTGCTGATTCAGTCTCCCAAAGTGACCTGGTCAGCACTCTATCCTTTGCTGCGTTACCAGATTATCAGTCATCCCGATTTGACGAGTTTTTATCAGGTTAATCAAGAACTTGCGGTGCGCTTGCAGGAAGCAGTGAAAAGCAGTTATAGCGTAGAGGAGTTGGTCGAACAAGTCGTAACCAAGCGATATACGAAAGCACGAATCAGACGAATTCTGACTTATATTTTGGTCGGTGCAAGAAATGATCAGTTGCCTAGCGGTATTCATATCTTGGGCTTTACTCAAGCAGGTCGAGAACATCTTAAAAAGATGAAAGGGAAAACAGACTTCATCAGTCGCATCGGTCAAGAACCATGGGATTCCTTAACCCAGCGAGCTGATTGTATTTATCAGCTAGGGAACGCCCAACTAGAGGAGCAGAATTTTGGGAAAATCCCGATAATAGTAGATTGATACAAAATTATTTTATAGAGCTAGACATTGTCAATAATTTGCTAGTGAAATTCAACCTGACTTGTGATATAATAAGAAAGATTGAAAAAGTGAAAATCTAAAGGAGAATATCCAATGGGACGTAAATGGGCCAATATTGTGGCAAAAAAGACTGCCAAAGATGGTGCAAACTCAAAAGTTTATGCTAAATTTGGTGTTGAAATCTATGTAGCAGCTAAAAAAGGAGAGCCAGATCCAGAATCGAACTCAGCTTTGAAATTTGTTATTGAACGTGCGAAACAAGCGCAAGTGCCAAAGCATGTCATTGACAAAGCACTGGATAAGGCAAAAGGAAACACAGACGAAACCTTTACAGAGGGGCGTTATGAAGGGTTTGGACCAAATGGTTCTATGCTCATCGTTGATACACTAACTTCAAATGTCAACCGTACTGCAGCAAATGTTCGCTCTGCCTTTGGTAAAAACGGTGGAAATATGGGAGCAAGTGGCTCAGTTTCTTATATGTTTGATAATAAAGGTGTGATTGTGTTTGCAGGAGACGATGCAGATAGTGTCTTTGAACAACTGTTAGAAGCAGATGTAGACGTAGATGATGTAGAAGCAGAAGATGGAAGCATTACAGTTTATACAGCACCAACAGACCTGCACAAGGCTTTGACGGCTCTCCGTGAATCTGGTGTAGAAGAATTCCAAGTTACCGAATTGGAAATGATTCCACAATCTGATGTGGTGTTATCAGGCGAAGATTTAGAAACATTTGAAAAATTGTATGCTGTTTTAGAAGACGATGAAGACGTACAAAAGATTTATACAAATGTAGAAGGATTTTAATAGTGAAGAAAGAGGTGGTGGGACAGAAGTAAATATTTTTAATTTTTACTTCTGTCCTACCACTACAGATTGAGACTGAGATAATTTTGTCCCAGTCTCTTTTTTTGTTACTTACTAATCTCTCAGTGTTTTTTAAGAAATTTAGTTATAAGACCGTATGTATGTTGAGCTAGTATCTTCTTTACTTTGATAGAGTAGACATGGAGTTTGGTAGAAAAGGTGGCTAGCTAATAATATGTAGTTGAAGAGTGAGGTTGGTTTCCAAGACTGCTTGTTGTAGCTTAGTTTATTCTAAAAATTCAAATAAGGAGCGTAAAAAGCAGACAAACCAGTGATAAACTATAAGTTGAGAGAAGTAAACTATTGGTCGATTGAGTTTGTAAGAAAAGGTGCTACAATATAATTAGCAAATGGAGGGAGGAAAAATCTGATGAAAAAACAAACACTAGGTATGATGATTTCATCATTAAGGAAAGCAAAAGGGATGACACAATTAGAACTGGCTGAAAAGATGGGGGTCACTGATAAGGCTGTTTCAAAATGGGAAAGAGATTTATCCTATCCAGATATTAATACCATTCCTAAATTAGCAGACCTGTTTGATACATCGGTAGATGAGCTGATGCAAGGACAGACAGTGATGAAAGAAAACAAGAAAAATAGAAAATCTGATATTGTTGACACCGTGTTGAGAGGACTTGGAGTAGCCATGGGGATTGTTGTAGTGGTTTTATCTGCTTTAGGAAAAGTGGACACTAAGGCTGCACTGACAATGCTTGGACTTGGTTTAACCAGCCTTTCTATCTCCTCACTAAAGGATAGAAACGAATGAGAATAATTGTTAAAGGCGTTGGTGAAATAACTATCGCCCTTTCTGGTAAGTTTTCATATTCAGGTCATCTAGAGATTTTACATGGGGTTATATTACAATGGTAATAAGATTCTCGCAAGCGTTTGGGAACAGGGAAAAAGAGGAGGGGGAAATGGACGCTTTTAAGCATATCAATCCTAAGTTTTTAGTATGGTAAAGAATTATTCGGGTGCACAATTTGTCAAAGACCTTGTAGCTAGATTATCGTGGCAATTATTGCCTTACCATTGTCAATTGCTTTAGCGATTGCTTCGAGGGTCAATCCAGAGCAAGATCTTTATACAGCTGTTGTAGTTGGTTTTTTCATTTCCTTTTTTAGGTGGGAGTCGTGTTCAGATTGGTGAGCCAACAGCCGCTTTGGTTGTTATCATTTATGGAATTATTGCGCAATACGGTCTGGCTGGTCTGACAGTGGCTACTTTCTTAGCTGGCCTTATGCTCATTGGCATAGGTTTGTTGCATTTTGGTGATCTGATTAAATTTATTTCAAAGACCATCACTGTTGGATTTACCCTTGGAATCATCGTTGGACAAATCAAGGACTTCTTTTGTCTGAACAAGGTAAAAATGTCTTAATTCTTCGTATGCGCAGTGTGTCTGCAATGGATATTTCGGGGTTGGATGCTCTTGAAGAGATCCTTGGCAAATGTCAACGAACAACCTTACCATATCATGGAAAAAGCAAGCTTTATTGATAGAGTTGGTGCAGACAACTTTTGTGCTAATATTGATGTCGCTTTAACGCGCGCAGCTAGTTTAGAAAAGTAATTGAGTTTTCCACTATTCGTCAAATGTATCAATGTTTGGTAAAAATCGGATTTCGTTTAGCTCTACTTGATAAAGAAAATCTATCACTTTGATAAAAATCAAATAATAGTCAAGAAGGAAAATATTTGATATGATAAGACTTATCTTAATGAAAGAGGTTATTATAGGAATATGAAAAAAGTGTTGAAATATTCTTCTTTAGCAGCCCTTGGTTTTTTGACAATAGGAGCTTTAGCAGCGTGCTCCAATTCAAAATCAACGACTTCATCTGGAAAAACAGAAATTAAAGTCGCAACGAATGCTTCACCCAAACCATTTAACTATGAAGAAAATGGTAAACTAACAGGTTATGAAATCGAAGTAGTTCGTGCGATCTTCAAAGATTCTGACAAATACAAGGTCAAATTTGAAACGACAGAGTGGTCTGGTATTTTCGCTGGTCTAGATAGCGATCGCTACCAAATGGCAGTGAACAATATCAGCTATACAAAAGAACGGGCTGGCAAGTATTTGTATGCAGCTCCAACTGCTAAAAATCCAAACGTTTTAGTGGTGAAAAAAGACGATAAAAGTATCCAATCGCTGGATGATATTGGTGGTAAAACAACAGAAGTTGTACAAGGGACAACGACTGCAGCACAATTAGAAAAATACAATCAAGCACATGCTAACAATCCAACGAAAATTAGCTATACAAAAGCGGATTTTCAACAAATTATGAACCATTTAAACGATGGAAAGTTTGATTATAAGATTTTTGATAAAATCGGTGTTGAAACAGTTATTAAAAATCAAAAACTGAACCACCTAAAAGTGATTGATTTACCAAGCCATCAACAACCTTATGTTTATCCGCTTTTAGCAAAAGGACAAGATGAGTTGAAAACATTTGTTAATAAGCGCATTCAAGAGTTGTATAAAGACGGAACTCTGGAAAAATTATCCCAAAAATTTTTTGGCGGTAGTTACTTGCCAGCGGAAGCAGATTTGAAATAAGAGAATGTAAAGCCAGCTAGTTTCAAAGTTTCAGCTGGTTTTCTTACACAAAACAGTTATAGTTTATAGCTATACCTTTTGTTATGAAATAACAATTTGTCAATCAGATAAATATGTGCGATACTATTTTCATAAGATTTTTAAAGGAGAATGAAAATGAAATTGAAAAAATGGTTTGGAATAACAGCTCTAGCAGCGACAGCAGTAATTGGTTTAGCAGCTTGTGGTTCGGGAAATAAAAATACTGATGCTAAGACAGTTAAAATTGGTGTGATGACAAAAAGTGATTCGGAAGAAAAACGTTGGAGCAAGATTCAAGAGTTGTTGAAAAAAGATAACATCAAGTTGCAATTTACAGAATTTACGGATTACTCTCAACCGAATAAAGCAGTTGCTGATGGTGAAGTGGATATCAATGCTTTCCAACACTACTATTTTTTGAACAACTGGAATAAGGAAAACAAGCAAAACTTAGTTGCAGCAGCTGAAACTTATATTGCCCCAATTCGCCTCTATTCTGGTACAAAAAATGGGAAAAATAAATATACGAAGGTAAGTCAAATTCCAAATGGTGCAGAAATCGCAGTTCCAAATGATGCAACAAATGAAAGTCGAGCACTCAATCTATTGCAATCTGCAGGTCTGATTAAATTAGACAAATCTGGGAATGAATTGGCAACTGTGGCAAATATCAAAGAAAATCCAAAGAAATTGAAAATTACAGAATTGGATGCCAGTCAAACAGCACGTTCATTGACATCTGTAGATGCAGCTGTTGTCAATAATACTTTTGTTACCGAAGCAAAAATTGATTTTAAAAAAGCTCTGTTTGTTGAACCAAAAGATAAAAACTCAAAACAATGGTTTAATATCATTGCAGCTAAAAAAGATTGGGAAAAATCTCCAAAAGCAGATGCCATTAAGAAAATTATCAAAGCCTATCATACAGATGAAGTCAAAAAAGTAGTTGACGAAACATCAGATGGTCTAGATCAACCAGTTTGGTAAGACTCACCCTATTTATCTGTATTTCAGTTTGACAAAACTCAGTTGGAATCGCCGACTGAGTTTTGTCGCCATAACTATGAGGAAAAAAGATGACATTTTCAAGTGAAGAAGAACAAATTAAAAGATTTGACGAGGATATGGTGGCACAAGACTATATTGCCGTTTTACGGGCGTTGATTGCTAAAAAATCAATCTTTGCCCAACAGGTTGGTCTACAAGAAGTTGCTGCTTATCTAAAAGAAATCTTTATCAAAGCCGGTGCAGAGGTGGAATTAGATGAAAGCTATACAGCGCCATTTGTGATAGCAAAATTTAAAAGTCAGAATCCAACAGCTAAGACAATTATTTTTTACAACCACTATGATACAGTTCCGGCAGATAGTGATCAAATTTGGACAGATGATCCGTTCACTCTATCTATTCGGGATGGTAGTATGTATGGTCGTGGAGTCGATGATGACAAAGGGCATATTATTGCACGTTTGACGGCTGTTCAAAAATACCTACAAACGCATGATGACTTGCCTGTTACTGTCATTTTTATCATGGAAGGTGCGGAGGAATCAGCTTCGGTTGATTTGGAGAAATATCTAGAGAAACACAAATCTCTTCTACATGGAGCAGACCTGTTGGTTTGGGAACAAGGCATTAAAAATTCTTTAGGTCAACTTGAAATTTCTGGTGGAAATAAGGGAATTGTCACGTTTGATATCAAGGTTAAAAGTGCAGAAGTGGACATTCATTCTAGCTTTGGTGGTGTGATTGATTCAGCTTCTTGGTACTTGTTGAACGCCCTTGCTAGCTTGAGAGGTAAGGATGGACGTATTCAGGTAGAAGAACTTTATGATCAAGTAATCGCACCTAATCAACGAGAGTTAGCTTTAGTAGAAAAATACGCTCAACGCAGTCCAGAAGAAGTACAAGCTATTTATGGTTTGGAATTACCTTTATTACAAGAGGAGAAAAAAGCTTTTTTAAATCGCATTTTCTTTGAACCATCTTTGAATATTGAAGGAATTACTTCTGGTTACCAAGGTCAGGGAGTGAAGACGATTCTTCCGTCAGAGGCTTCAGCAAAAGCAGAAGTTCGCTTAGTACCAGGATTGGAACCTCATAGAGTGTTAGAACTGATTCGCAAACAACTCGACAAAAATGGTTTTGATAAGGTAGAATTAGTTTATACTTTGGGAGAAATGAGCTATCGTAGTGATATGAGTGCGTCGCCGATTTTAAATGTCATTAAACTGGCTAAGAAATTCTATAAAAAAGGAGTTTCTGTCTTACCAACTACAGCAGGTACAGGACCGATGCATACGGTATTTGAAGCACTTGAGGTACCAATGGTCGCCTTTGGACTTGGAAATGCGAATAGTCGAGACCATGGCGGTGACGAAAATGTACGCATTGCAGATTATTACACCCATATTGAATTAGTAGAGGAGCTGATTGCAAGTTATGAGTAAAGAAATGATTCAGTTAGATCACATTGATGTAACCTTTCAACAAAAGAAACGTCAGATTCAAGCAGTTAAAGATGTGACTATTCATATTCAAGAAAGAGATATCTATGGAATTGTCGGTTATTCTGGGGCTGGGAAATCAACCTTGGTTCGTGTCATTAACCTACTGCAAGTTCCAACGAGCGGGAAAATTATTGTAGATGATGATGTTCTTTTTGACAATAAAGTAACCTTGACAGCAGAACAGCTACGTCGCAAACGTCAAGACATCGGCATGATTTTTCAACATTTTAATCTGATGAGTCAATTGACAGCAGAAGAAAATGTCGCTTTTGCGCTCAAACATTCTGGCTTATCAAAAGAAGAAAAGAGAGCAAAAGTGCGTACACTGTTGGAGTTGGTCGGTTTAGCAGATCGTGCTGAAAATTATCCTTCTCAGCTTTCTGGAGGGCAAAAACAACGGGTTGCAATCGCACGTGCCTTAGCAAATGACCCTAAAATCTTGATTTCTGATGAATCAACCTCTGCTCTAGATCCTAAAACAACTAAGCAAATCCTAACGTTATTGCAAGATTTGAATCAAAAGTTAGGATTAACGATTGTTTTGATTACTCATGAAATGCAAATTGTTAAAGACATTGCTAATCGTGTCGCTGTGATGCAAGACGGCCAACTGATTGAAGAAGGTTCTGTCTTGGATATTTTCTCTAATCCTCAGCAAGACTTAACCAAAGACTTCATCTCGACTGCAACAGGAATTGATGAAGCTATGGGCAAGATTGAACAGCAAGAAATTGTCAAACATTTGGCAAAAAATAGCCTCTTGGTGCAAATGAAGTACGCAGGAACCTCTACAGATGAACCCTTACTGAATGAAATTTACAAACATCATCAAGTTACTGCCAACATACTTTATGGAAATATTGAAATTTTAGGTGGAACGCCTGTCGGGGAATTGGTCGTTGTTTTATCTGGTGAAAAGGAAAATCTAGCAGCTACTAAAACAGCCATTCGTGAAGCTGGTGTTCAATTGACAGTATTGAAGGGAGGAGCATAGATGGAAAATTTTATTCAAACATACTTGCCGAATGTTTATCGAATGGGTTGGAGCGGTCAAGCTGGCTGGGGAACAGCTATTTACTTGACATTGTATATGACAGTCATTTCTTTTATTATCGGCGGATTGTTAGGTTTAATTGCAGGGCTTTTTCTTGTTTTGACTGCTCCAGGAGGTGTCTTGGAAAATAAAGTAGCTTTTTGGATTTTAGACAAAATCACGTCTATCTTCCGTGCTATCCCATTTATTATTTTGTTAGCTGTTCTTTCACCTTTTTCACACTTGATTGTGGGGACTAGTATTGGACCAAATGCAGCTATCGTACCTCTTTCTTTTGCAGTATTTGCTTTCTTTGCTCGCCAAGTTCAAGTTGTACTCGCTGAGTTAGACGGCGGTGTTATCGAGGCCGCCCAAGCTAGTGGAGCAACTTTTGGTGATCTTGTCGGTGTTTATCTGCGAGAAGGTTTGCCAGATTTGATTCGTGTGACAACAGTCACTCTCATTTCTCTCGTTGGCGAGACTGCAATGGCTGGTGCAGTCGGTGCTGGAGGAATCGGGAATGTTGCGATTGCTTATGGCTTCAATCGTTATAATAACGATGTAACGATTTTAGCAACAGTTATTATCATTGTACTTATCTTTGCCATTCAGTTTGCTGGTGATTTTTTGACTAGAAAATTAAGCCATAAATAGGATAGCTGAGATGATTGTTAGAGATAAACAATAAATATATAGAAAAGTGATATAAAAGTTCTATGATAATAGGTCATAGAATTTTTAGTTTATACATATTTTCTCTTTCGTATGACCAGTACAAGTATTTAGCAGTTTACAGGAGATAAGAAAGAGGAGGAAGAAAAAATTGGAAGAAAAAGTTTAAGAAAAGTAAAAAAAGATGAAAAAAGGTATTGACAAGAAGAGAAGGAGATGATATACTAAGATAGTTGTCGCTTGAGGGGCGACAAAGACCTTTGAAAACTGAACAAGACGAACCAATGTGCAGGCGACTGTTTAAGAAGACAGTCCGTCAAACATTAAGAAGAAACAATAAATCTGTCAGTGACAGAAATGAGTGAGAACTCAA